>VAZL01000117.1 GCA_005883445.1 Alphaproteobacteria bacterium
CGGTGTTGAACGGGCCGTCGAACAGCCGTGCGCGCGTGCGCGCCGGCGCGGCGCTCGCCGGCGGCGGCTCGGGTTCGACCACGGCGCGGCGGATGTAGGACGATTGCGCGTCGAGCGCCATCAGCGTTCCGCCACCTGGATGCGGGCGTTGTACCAGTTCATCAGCGCGCTGGTGATGAGCGAAATGGCGAGGTAGACCGCCATGGTGATGGCGATGATCTCGATCGCTTGGCCGGTCTGGTGCAGGGCGGTGCCGGCGAACACCGCGAACAGGTCGGGATAGCCGACGGCGACCGCGAGCGAGGAATTTTTCGTGAGGTTGAGATACTGGTTGGTGAGCGGCGGCACGATCACGCGCAGCGCTTGCGGCACGACGATGAGGCGCAGCGCCAACCCTCGCCGCAGCCCGAGCGCGAACGCCGCCTCGGTCTGTTCGCGCGGGACGGCAAGCACGCCGGCGCGCACGACCTCGGCGATGAACGCCGCGGTATAGGTGGTCAGCGCGACCAGAAGCGCGATGAATTCGGGCAGCAGCCGAACTCCGCCGACAAAGTTGAAGCCGCGAAGCTCGGGGCTCTCGAAGCGGATCGGAAATCCCATGGCGACGAGCGCGACGAGCGGCGGCCCGACGACAAGTGCCAGGCTGGCCCAGAACAGCGGGAATTGTCGGCCGGTGCGCATCTGGCGGCGCTTGGCCCAAACCCGGAGCGCGACCGTCGCGATCACGCTCAAGGCGAACACGGCGATGACCGCGCCGGTCCCCTCGCCCGCCACCGGCGCGGGCACGATGATGCCGCGGTTGTTGAGGAAGATCTCGCCGAACAGCGAGATGCTTTGGCGGGGTCCCGGCAGCGTGCCCAGCACGGCCAGATACCAAAACAGGAGCTGGAACAGGAGCGGCAGGTTGCGGATCAGCTCGACATAACCCCCCGCCAGCCGCGCAACGAGCCAATTGGGTGACAGCCGCGCGAGGCCGACGACGAAGCCGAGGATGGTCGCGAGCACGATGCCGATCGCGGCGACCAGCAGCGTGTTGAGAAGGCCGACGAAGAACACGCGGGCGTAGGTGTCCGCTTCGTTGTACGCAATGAGCGACTGGTTGATGCCGAAGCCCGCCGTGTTGTCGAGGAAGCCGAAGCCGCTGGTGATTTTTTGCGCGTCGAGATTGGCCTTGGCGTTGAGCGCGATTTCAAAGCCGAGCCACAGCAGCGCCGCCAGCAAGACCAGCTGATAGAAGACGGCGCGAATCTTCGGGCGGTTGTAGATGGCAACCCGCGGCGGGGCCACAGCACGCTCGATTTGGATTGACACGCGAATCGCCTGTCCGTGTCGCCGTCACCATCCGCGCAGGCGGACGATCCAGTAATCACCCATATAGGTGTTTCTCACCGCAACGACGCGCGGTACTGGATGCCCGCCTTCGCGGACATGACATCCGTGGGCATAGGTCGGCTGCGGACCACGTCGGTCGCAAACTCATCGGACCGGCGGCGCGTACTGGATGCCGCCCTTGGTCCAGAGCCGGTTGATGCCGCGGCTGATGCCGAGCTTCGAGCCCGTTCCCACATTGCGCTCGAATACTTCGCCGTAGCTGCCGACCTGCTTGACGATGCGCACCACCCAGTCCTTGGTTAAACCGAGCTGCTCGCCGAAATTGCCCTCGACGCCCAACAAGCGCCTGATCTCGGGTTGATTGGATTTGAGTGCTTCGTCGACGGTCTTGGAGGTTATGCCGAGTTCTTCGGCATTGAGCATGGCGTAGAGCGTCCATTTGACGACGTCGAACCATTGGTCGTCGCCATGGCGCACCATCGGTCCGAGCGGTTCTTTGGAGATGATCTCGGGCAGGATCACGTGGTCGTTGGCATTGGCGAGGAACACGTCGCAGCGGCCTGCTTCGTAGGCTTTTACGGTTTCGTCCGCGGTAGCGAACGCGATGACCTCGTATTTCATGTTGTTGGCGCGAAAATAGTCGGCGAGATT
The DNA here is from genome assembly GCA_005883445.1 of Alphaproteobacteria bacterium. Lineage (GTDB taxonomy): Bacteria > Pseudomonadota > Alphaproteobacteria > Rhizobiales > Xanthobacteraceae > VAZQ01. The sequence continues at coordinate 1,984 of VAZL01000117.1, forward strand.
GAGCTCGGTCGTGGTGCCGGTCTGCGTGCACACCGACGCGCCGTTGAGCTCGAGCGCCGAATTGACCTTGAGCGACTTGCGCACCAAGAACCCTTGGCCATCGTAATAAGTGACGCCCGCGAAGTTGCCGTAGGCAACGTCGCGCGAAAGCGTCCAGGTCGTGTTGCGCGACAACACGTCGATATCGCCGGTCTTGAGCGGTTCGAACCGATCCTTGGCCGAGAGCGGCGTGAACTTGACCTTGGCCGCATCGTTCAAGATCGCCGCGGCTAACGCCCGGCAGAAGTCGACGTCGAAGCCGGTCCAGTTGCCCTTGTCGTCGGGATTGGAGAATCCCGGCAGTCCCTGGCTGACGCCGCAGAGCAGCGAGCCGCGATCCTTCACTGCCTTCAACGTCTGCGCGGACGCCGCGGCGGCGCAAAAGCCGAGCACGACGGTCGCACCGACGAAAAGAAAGATTGCCCGTTTCATGAAGCAGCCCTTCCTGGGAACGGTCCTTCTCGAGCCAGTCCTTCGCAAGCCTTGACCCGTAACTTGCTTGATTTGGGAGAAATTTTCGAACGCCACTCTATCGGTGCGCGCTGACATCGGGGCCGGTACCGCGTGCTAAGTGCGACCGTCTGCGTCGACCTCGCGGTGGTCTCTTTGCTATCTCAGAACGATCGGGCACCGCGGTCAAGGGGTTGACGCTCGCGCCGCGTGACGCCATGACCCCATGGTGGGACACCGGGAGCAGGCGCGGGCGGCCTCGCCGCGGTGCAGAGAATCGAGCCATGACCAAGAAGAGCGAAGGCGGCCCCGCGCATCCACCTTTGAAGCCGGCAACCCGGCTCGCGACTAGCGGCCGCGACGCCGGCGCCAATCATGGCTTCGTCAATCCGCCCGTGCATCACGCCTCGACGGTGCTGTATCCGACCGCCGAGGATTTCCTCGCCCGCCGCGCGCGTTACCTCTACGGCCGGCGCGGGACGCCCACCTCGGAGGCGCTCGAAAACGCGCTGCGCGCGCTCGAAGGGCCCGCTTGCGCCGGCGTCGCGCTGCTGCCATCGGGGCTTGCGGCGATTTCGACCGCGCTTCTCGCGGTGCTCAATGCCGGCGATCACCTGCTGGTGACGGACAGCGCCTATCAACCCACGCGCCGATTCTGCGACAACGTGCTGCGGCGTTATGGCATCGCCACCACTTACTACGACCCCCTGATCGGCGGTGACATCGCTGCGCTCATGCAGCCCAACACGCGCGCCGTGTTCATGGAGGCGCCGGGCTCGCTCTCGTTCGAAATCCAAGACGTGCCGGCGATCGCAGCCGCCGCCCACGCCGCAGGCGCGCTGGTGCTGATGGACAATACCTGGGCGACCTCGCTCTATTTCCCCGCCTTCGACAAGGGCGTCGACCTGTCGATCCAGGCCGGCACCAAATATATCGGCGGCCATTCCGATGTCATGCTCGGCACCGTATCGGCCAACCAGGCGGCGTGGGAGCGCCTGCGCGATACGGTGCACACGCTCGGCCTCTGCGTCGGGCCCGACGACATCTATCTCGGCCTGCGCGGGCTGCGCACCATGGGCGTGCGGCTGGCGCAACACCATCAGGCGGGACTGAAGGTCGCACGCTGGCTCGCTGAGCGCCCCGAAATCGCCCGCGTGCTCCATCCGGCGCTGGAAAGCTGTCCCGGCCATGCCATCTGGCGGCGCGATTTTTCCGGCGCGAGCGGACTGTTCAGCATCGTGTTCAAGCCGGTGGCGCAGGGTGCGGTCAACGCGTTCGTGAACGAGCTCAGCCTGTTCGGCATCGGCCCGTCGTGGGGCGGATTCGAGAGCTTGGCCATTCCATTCGACTGCACCAGCATCCGCACCGCGACGAAATGGGCGCCAGGCGGACCGACGGTGCGTCTGCACATCGGACTCGAGGACGTCGACGACCTGATCGGCGATCTCGAACGCGGCTTTGCCGCGTTCGCCGCGGCGCGGTGAGACGGCAGGCAGCGCACAATTGCTAGCGCGTGTACTCATTAGCGCGCAGAAGTCGGGTTTTGGGGGCGAAGCGGAAATGCGAGGGCGGCAACCTGGCCGCCCTCCCTGGCGTTGTTGATGAAGCGAGAGGCATCAGGCCGCTGCCAGCCGCTCGGCTGAGGCGGCACCTCGCCGCAGCCGCCATAGAACGAGGCCATGGAGCATCAGGGCCAGCGGAACGGCGAAGGTGGGCACCATGACCAGCGGATAGGCCGTCACGAGAAGGTTCGGCGTCTCGAATGCAAGAAGATGCGCCCGTCCTGGAGAGGTCATTGCCCCCATGGTGACTGCCACGACAAGGTCGGCGATTCCGAAAAGGCACCAGGCGTATGTTGCCCTGTGCGCGCCAATTACGTTTCGAGCCAACAGCGCAGCCACGACGACGGCAACGATGCCCGTCGTGACGTCGCCAATCCCCGCCGGCAGCGCGAATTGCCAGGGCAGCCGTCCGTCAGCCCAAAGCACGAGAAAAATTCCGCCCGCGACGCGGTAGACCTGAGCCGCCACGAGCCAATGCAGCGGGATCGCGGAGACCAGCCTTGCGATGCTTTCCGATCGCCACAGGGCAATGGAGGCGACAGCGAGCGGGATCAGCAAACCGAACAATACCGTCGGCACCGCGGTGTCTGCGGCTGCGAAATAGGTATTTGCCGCGCCGAGATACTGAGCGACAGCCACCCAGCCGATGGGCGCCGCCGATAGCACGCCCGCAGTCACGTAACGCGACTTCGCGGAGGCCGGCATGCGTGCGGCCCCCAACCAGATGAGGCCCAGCGCAATGATCGTCACGAGGAGCCGGACGATCGATTCGAATGACAGGAGGTATCCAGGGATTTGGGGCGTCATCGTACGACTCCATCGCTTGTCATGTAACTACATTATCCATAGTGACTATGTAAATATTAGTCAACTAACATGTTCATAGTGACAGGATCACATAATAGTGACTGCGGAACAATTGCGAATGATGCAACGGCTGAATAAAGTTCCATCATGCGGAATCAAGACACCACTGACTCTCCGGTGGCCCGCACGATCAGTGTCATCGGATCGAGTTGGACCTGCCTTATCCTGCGCGACTTTTTCCTGCACGGGCCAAGGCGCTTTCAGGATTTGCAGGAGTCGTTGAAGGGTATTGCCCCGGCGACGTTATCGGAGCGTCTGCGGACGCTTGAGGAGAATGGCGTCGTCGAGCGGCGCTTCTATTCGATGAGTCCCCCGCGGGCCGAGTACGTCCTCACCGCAAAGGGTCGCGACCTCGGCCCGATCGTCCGTGCCATGCGCGAATGGGGGCGCAAGTACGCGCGTTGACCACTCGCAGCATTTGATGGGGCCAACCACATGATCCTAAGCCTATTGTCGGCTTCTGGCACGAAGCGGCGGTTAGGAAATGTCCGCTTTTGCGCCGCTTGCGGAGGCTAAGGGGACATCGATAAGCGTCGTCGATTTATGAGTACACGCCCTAAGAAGATCTACGTGGCGCGTAACGCGTCGCTGACTCAGTCGAGCTTCAATCCGATCGCCTTGACGAGCGGCGACCAGCGGGCAATGTCTTCTTCGATGACACGCCGGAATTTCTCGGGGGTTGAATCGACGTCGGGTTCGAAGCCCGACTCGATGAGCATCTGCCGGTAGGCCGCCTCGGCGGTCGCCGTGCGTGTCACCTGCGCGATCTGCTCGATGATCTCCTTCGGTGTCCCGCTGGGAGCGAACAAGCCGATCAACTGCTGTGAGATCATGCCGGGGAGTCCCGCTTCGACCGCCGTCGGGATGTCCGGCGCAGCAATCAGACGCGTCGGACTGGTCACCGCGAGAATGCGCAGCTTGCCGGTGCGATTGAATTCGAGCAGCGGACCGGTCACGGCTGGGGTCACCATCGCCACTTGTCCGCTGATAGTGTCCGCGGTCGCCGGTCCGGACCCCCGATATGGCACGTGCACGAGCTCCGGGGTTCCTGCCAGCGATTTGAACAGTTCGCCGGTCAGGTGATTCAACGAGCCAACGCCAGCATGCCCATAAGACAGCTTGCCCGGATTGGCCTTGGCATAGTCGATGAACTCTCGCAGCGTGTGAGCCGGCACTGCGGGGTGGACTGCGAGGGCGAAGGCCGAAACCACCACGTTCGAAATCGGCTCGAGGTCCTTGAGCGGATCGTACAGCGGACGGCTCTTGAGGATCGCCTCGGTGATATGGGTGCTCGAGCCGCCCAGGAGGATGGTGTAGCCATCCGGGCGGGCGCGGGCGACCGCGGCAGCACCGAGCGAACTACCTCCTCCCCCCTGGTTTTCAACGACCACGGTGCCAAGCACCGACTTCATCTTCTCCGCCCAAGGGCGCCCGACGGCGTCGTACCCGCCGCCCGGCGGGAAGGGAATCACGAGCCGGATCGGACGGTCAGGATATTTGGATTGAGCGACGGCGGGCTGCAACGTCAGCGACCGTGCCACCAGCGCGGCGACGCCCAAAGCGAGTAAATCGCGTCGCCGCATTGTGCGCCCGTCGTCTGGGTGGTGCTTGTCGAGAGCATAGCACCCAGCGCCTGCGCGGCAACCGCAGCATCGTCGATGGCGCAGACCACGACTTTTCGGTTTCATGTTGCGGCCCTGGCCCTGCGGCGATCGCGCAACTCGAAAAAGAGGTTGCGCGCATAGACGAAGACACCGAATCCCTGGCCCAGGATGAAAACCGGGTCGCGGATATAGAGGGCGTAAAACAACAGCAGCACGCCGCCGCCGATCGAGAAGAACCAGAAGGCAATCGGCATCACCATTTTTCCCGCGCGCTCGGAGGCGATCCACTGCACGAGGAAGCGCATGGTGAACATGATTTGCGCCACGTAACCGAGCAGCACCCACCACTGGAACTTGGCCACGAAGACTTCGTGCAGGTAGCTGCCGACCGCTTGTGAGAGATCAATCAGCATTCCGTTTCACCTCCAAGACGTGCGGCACGCGATGCCGGCGGCGAATGAGCCACCAGACCCCGATGAGATCGAGAATCCCGACCCAAAGCCGATCCCACATGCCGTAGTTCGACGTGCCGAACCGGCGCGGCCGATCGACCACGTCCACATAGCCGATGTCGTAGCCTTCGCGCCGCACCAGCGCAGGAAGAAATCGATGCAATCCGTCGAAATAAGGCAGCGCCAGAAAGAGATCGCGGCGGAATGCCTTGAGTCCGCAACCGGTGTCGCGGGCGCCGTCGCGCAGCACAACGTTGCGCACGCCGTTGGCGAGACGCGACTGGAACTTCTTGAAGCCCGTCGCCTGACGACCGACGCGCTGGCCGGCAACAAGGCCGACACGGGGCGCGCCCGCGGCCAGCGCCTCGAGCAGCGCCGGAATGAAGGCAGGGTCGTTCTGCCCATCACCATCGAGGGTGACGACGATACCCGCTCGGGCATGGAGCACGCCGCTCGACACCGCCGCCGATTGTCCGCATGAGATGCGATGCTTGATCTGCCGCAGCCATGGGCGGCTCGCCATCAGCTGCGTCAATTCGGATTCCGTGCGGTCGGTCGAGCCGTCGTTGACGTAGATGATCTCAAAGCTGCGGTCCTTGCCGAGCGCGGTCGCGATCTCGTCGACCAGCGGGGCGATGTTGCCGGCCTCGTTGCGCACCGGAACGACGATGGAAACAGCTGGCGGGGCTCCGCTTGCAGGCGTTTCGCTCATGGTCTGCCCGACATGGCCGCGTCACGGCCGCCTCGCATCTTGGAATAGCGCGAGCTTCTTATGGGGCGATAAGCGCCCGGGCAACCCTTTTGATGCGCGTGAGCGAGGGACCGGGCATCGGCCGAACGGTTCCATCTGCGGCGACAACGAAGGCAAGCCCGCGCGCCGCATACCAATCGCGAACCAACAGCGCGCCGACCACGCCGACGACGGCCCCGACCATGACGTCGCTCGGAAAGTGTGCCGTGAGCACGACCCGGCTGACGGCGATGACGACCGCATAGGTCCACATGAGCGGCCGCATCCGCGGCCACAGGACGCCGATGGCCATGGCGGCCGCGAAGGCATCGACGGCGTGGCCCGACGGCAGGCTTGCGTATTCCACGCTCCAGCCGAGCGGGCGGTAGATGAGCGGGTTCGCACTGCCCTCGACGAACGGTCGCGCGCGGCCGATCAGGCGCTTCCCGACGGTGAAGACCAAACCCGGCAGACCGATCGCGAGGAACAAGAAACCGAGCCGCACGGCAACAGCGGCGAGCACGCGTTGCGACATGCGCGGCAGCGCCGGCGAGGCCAGTAATGCGATCGCGGCAAGTGCCAGCGCGATCGGCACCAAAAACCAAACGGACTTGCCGAACTCGGTGATGTGATCGAAGATCTCGGAGAGCCACACCGGCGCACGTTGCGCCGCGGTCGCTGCCGGGGCATCGACGACGATCATCGTCACTGCGACGATCGCGACGCCCATCGCCGCGCCGGCCGCGAGCCGAAGCGACACACGCCATCGCGGCGTCCTCGAAAATTTCGGTTTGCGCGCAAAAAGCGCGAATGCCCAGACGACGTTGGCGCACACCCAATGGAGCCGCGAGTGAGGACGCGCGGCCGACGCCTGCTTGAGGGGGCCACTCACGCTCACGACGAACCTGTCGAGCGAAACACCGCGATCGTAATCGGCCGTCCGTTGCTGATATTGATCGCATCGATGCGGGGCCCGGCGCTGTAACGCACTCCGAGCGCTTCAGCGCGCTGGGCAAAACTTCTTTCCTCGCGCGCCTCGATGAAGGCGAAGCGGCATTCGCCGCCGCGCAGGAATTCGGCGGCACCCAGCGTATCGGTGAGGCGGGTCGAGGTGCCGGCGAGGAAGACCAAGCTCGGCTCCTGATAGCCGACCGCCGCCGCCTGCGGATGCGCGCAGCCGCTCTCGCGCAGAATACGGACCAGCGTCGCACTCGGGAACAGTTGGCCGAGCGATGGCACGATCACGCCGAACATTGCGATCGCGGTCAGGATCGCGGCCGCGACGGCGCGCAGCAAGCCGTGCTCAGCGCCATCGGCTTGGTAGAGCCGCCAGGCCAAGAACCCCATGACCGCGGCTGCCCCCAACAACGGCCACGCTAACAGCCCGAATTGCCGGCCGATGACGGCGAGCGCGCCGATGCCTGCAACGCTTGCCGCCACCGGAACCACGAACCACCAGAGCGTCCCGCGCACGAGGAAGGGCTTGCGCGAGAGAGCGCGCGCGTCGATCACGCCGGCGATCAGGATGGCGATCGCGGGATAGAGCGGCAGCACGTAGTGCGGCAGCTTGGTCATCACCAACTCCAACACCAGCCACGAGGGCACGAGCCAGGCCAGCAGAAATTTGATCGCGGGTTCGTGCCGCGCGCGCCACACCGCCGGCGTCGCCAGCGCTGCCAGCGTTGCGCCCGGCCAGAAGGTGACCCAGAACAGAATGAAGTAATAGCCCGGCGGGGCGCCATGGGACTCTTGGCTGGCGAGGACCTTGCCGAACAAGTCTCCCCCGACCGATTCGGCAAAGAAAGCGTCACCGGCGCGTCCGATGATCGCAAGGAACCAGGGCAGCACCAAGATCGCAAGCCACACGATGCCGGCG
>VAZL01000821.1 GCA_005883445.1 Alphaproteobacteria bacterium
CTCGCCGAAAGCCTGCGCGTCCAGGGGCGTTGGTGAGGCTGCCGAAACCGTCAAATCCCGTAAGCAAGCGCGCCAAGCATGAGCACGACCTCGCCGGCGACAACGCCCGCCAACACCGATCGGCGCACGATCACGAACGCGGCGAACCCGCAGATGATGGCGGTGAGGCGGATGACCAGCGGCACGCCCGCAAGCGTCCCCGGCGGAAACAAGATGATCTTGGCGATGACGCCCGCGAGCACCGCGATCGCGACCGCCCGCACCCACATGAACAGCTCGGATTCGTCTGCCACGCCGCGGGCGACGACGAGCCCGAGCATGCGCCAGATTTCACTGGGCAGAAAGCCGACCAGCACCAGTAGCGTGTAGGCATGAAGCTCGCTCATTTGAGTGCCTCGCGCAGGCGGTGGATGCCGTAGGCGAGCGATCCGGCCACGATCCCGCTCCAGAGCAGATCGAGTCCCACCTGCCAAGCGGCCATCAGCGGCCCGAGCACGAGCCCGAACGCGAGCGCCAGCCAGCGTGAGGAAGAGCAGACCCGCGGTCAAGAGCGGCGGCAGCGAGGTGGCGAGATAGTAGCCGATCAACGTTCCCGCCTGCGCCGCGGTCATAAAGCCAAAGCCCACGCCGTTCGCGAATGGGATGCGGGCTTCCCGCGGCAGCTGAGGCAGCAGCCGCAGCGCCTCGATCCACATGGTCACCACGGTGAAATGGGCGGGCAGAACGAGCGCGCGATAGGGGGTTTGCGGCCGCCTGATCAACGGCAGCAGCGAGATCACCATCGGAAGAAGACGCGCGCTGCTCACGCCCACCGCGAGCGCGGTCTCGACCGGCGCGGCGCCGGCGCCGAGCGCCGACACCAGGATCACCTGCGCCGGTCCCGCCCATACCAGCGCGGTCGAGGCCACGGCCCACCCCAGGCCGAAGCCGAAATCATGCGTCAACGCTCCGATGCCAACGTAGGTCCCGATCACGACATAGGCCAGGACCGACCGCCATGCGGCCCGAAAGCCGGCAAAAAACACGGCGGTCGCCGAGCGTTTCGGGGAGTCGGTGGGAGGCGGCGGCGGCGGCATGGGCTCGCGGACCTGTCCCACGACGCGATCACGGGTGCAATCGCGCTTTAGTCAAACCTGCTCCGCCGTGCCGTCGCCCTCGATAATTGCGATGTAGCGCTTGACCGAACGTCGCACCGCGTCCTTGCCGCCGCGCGGGATGACGCGATCGAAGAACGCGCCGTAGATCACCTCGAACGGCCACGGTTCGAGCATCGCACCGATGCGCGCCACCGCCGGGGCCGAGAGCGGAATGATGTTGGGGTAGCTGCGCATGAAGCTCACGTATTTGCGGTCGGGGATCAGCTGCACGATGTCGCCGCTCAGCAGTGCCCCGCGCCCTTCGCCGCCCGCCGCCCAGTGCAGCACCGTCCCGCCGGCGAAGTGGCCGCCGCAGCGAATGAGCGTCATTTCGCGCGCGAGCGGCAAAGTATCGCCCTCCCACAGCTTGATGGCGGGGTCGGGTCGCATGATCCATTGCCGGTCGGCGGCGTGCAGATGGATGGGAACGCTGCCGAAGGCGCGGCTCCATTCCACCATCGTGGCGTAGTAATGCGGGTGGGAGATCGCGATGCCGGCAAGCCCGCCGAGCCCCTTCACGATCTCGACGGTGGCGGCATCGATGAACGGGATGCAGTCCCACAGAATATTGCCTTCGGGCGCGCGCACGATGAGCGCGCGCTGGCCGATGGAAAATTTCGGCACCGTCCCGACCCCGATCAGGCCGGACTCGTGCTGCTGATAGCAATTGAAGTGCCGGCGCGCGAGCGCATCGAGGGTGGTCCACCTCTGGCCGCCGGGCGGAACGAATTGACGCTCGTCCTCACAGATCGGGCAGGAGCGCGGCGGCGCATCCGACGGCGTAAATTGGCTGCCGCAGGTCTCGCAGATGAAGGCGGGCATTGCATCCCCGCGGACGTAGGGCGGATTAGCGTAGCGTAATCCGCCATACTGCCTGACCGGCCATCACGCAACACGTTTTGCATCCCGTCCTACACGCGTCCTAAGGGTAATGGACCGATGCCGAATTATCGTCGCGCGTTCGTTCGTGGAGACTGTTGGTTTTTCACCATCAATCTTCTCGACCGTCGCAGCACATTACTCACCGATCAGATCGGCCCGCTGCGCGAAGCGATACGTTTCACGCGACGACGCTATGCCTTTCGCATCGACGCTTTCGTCGTCTTGCCAGACCACATGCACGCGATATGGACCTTGCCAGTAGATGATGCGGACTTTTCCACACGCTGGCGATTGATCAAATCGCGTTTCGCAAAGGCGATACCTAAGGGGGAGCAGTTGAGCCGAGTACGGCGTGCCCGCGGCGAGCGCGGAATTTGGCAGCGGCGTTTTTGGGAGCACCTGATTAGAGACGACGCAGATTACGCGCGTCACGTCGAGTACTGTTACATCAATCCGGTCAAGCACGCGCTCGTGAGCCGTGTGCGCGATTGGCCGTATTCATCGTCTCACCGCGACGTGCAGGCCGGGCTCTTTCCCGCAGATTGGGCGGGCGACAGCGAGTTGTCGGGGGTATTTGG
>VAZL01000823.1 GCA_005883445.1 Alphaproteobacteria bacterium
CATCGCCACGTCGGTGCCCGCCCAAGGATGCTCGGTCAAATCCTTGGTGCTCTGTCCGACCCCGTTCTTGGTGCGCGCCTGCGGCAGCACCAGCGGGAAGTCGGGCGCGTTGTAGAGCGGTCGCGCCGGGTGGCCGTTGGTTCCCTCGCTGTTGAGCAGCTTGAACATCGCCTGCGCGCCGATGACGCCGTAATCGTCCTCGAGTTTGTAGGAGAGCTGCAACGCCCCGCGCGCCTGGCCTTCCGGCTCTTTGGCGAGCGCGATGGTCGGCGGCTTGTCCGGGATGGCGGTGAACTGCCAGGTGACGTCGCTCGCGGCAGCGCCGCGAACGGTCGCCGCCCCGGCGTCGTTGATGACGAAGCGCCGCTCCTCGGTGCCCTTGGCGTTGCTGCTTTGCGCGCCGGAGGAAGGCTCGGCAAGCCCGCCGCTTGCTACCACGTCGAGGTGAATTCCGGTCGCGCGGATGACCAGCACGCTTCCCGCCGGCACCGAGAGGGCGGCGGCGCTCTGTACCGGCTCGCCCGGCCGCAGGCCCGGCAGGATCACCGGCGGGCGGCCGGTATAGGGCGGCGGGCTCACCCAAGCATCGATGCGGAAATTGGCCGGCATCATCACGCCCTGCCAATCGAACGCAGCGGCGATACGCTTCATCCGTTCACCGCCGGCGGCGAAGAACGTCGCGACCACCAACACTGCCACCAAGGCGCGCACGGCGAAGGGGTCGCGCAGCGCGAGCCGCGGCATCGGAGTCCCGGCCTTGAGCGTGTTAGCCGCGCGCAGGGCGCGTTCGATATGAGCACGCCACAGCGCGACCGAATAAGAGTCTTCGGTCGGGGCCGCGATCTCGTCTGCGATCGCGGTGGCCGGCCGATGCGGCAGGCCGGAATTGCGATCGAGCCGTCGCAGGCCCTCGATGCGGCTCGGCACGCGCAGCATCAACACCGGCGCGAACGCGGCCGCGGTGAGCAGGAAGAAGACGCCGAGGCCGATGGCGCGGCCGGCCGGCGGCAGCCAAAGCCAAAGGCCAAGCCACGAGACCGCCAGGAACAGGCCGATGACGGTCGCAATCGACGCCAGTGCCGGCCACAGCCGTTCCCAGAAAATGGTCCAGCGCGCCCGGCTGAGGGCCCGCGCGAGCGGGTCATTGCCGGCAGGATGGTGAACCGGCGCTTGGTGGCGCGGCGCTGCGTCCAGCGGACGATCGGTCGAGCCCATCTCCCTGTAATTCCCTATTCGGACGAGAAAATTCCCTGTTCCTTGAAGGCGACCTCGAAGCCGAGCTTGAGGCTCAACGCTCAGCCGCCGGGCGCTTGGCCTCCCGGCGAGCGACGTGCGATGCCAATGAGCGCGGTAGCATATCGCTCACGTTCCTGGAAAGAGGTGCGCGCATGATCAGGTTCTTGGCTGAATGCCAGCGTCTCGTAATGTAGAAGTGGCCGCAGAAGGCCTCGCGGAAGCTCACCGTCTTCGCGCCCGGGCGGGCGCCTGACCGACGCGCCACACCAGGAACGGCAGCGTCTCCCCGAGGTGCCCGAGAACAACCTTGAGCCGGGGATAGGCGTCGAAAACCCCGCCGAGCACGAGCCTGATCGCCTGGGTCGCCGTTTCAACCGTGTAGCCCCAGGCGGCACGCACGACCATCGGAAAATCCTTGGCATAGTCCTTGTAGTAAGCGTCCATCGCACCCGATCCGGCACAATCGCTCAAGCCGTTCGCGCCGGCGATCGCAGCCGTCCTCGAGCGGCCGGTCGCGTTCGCGGAGGATTGCATCGGCGAACGGGCGTCGGCGGCGGTGAACGCCATGAAGCCGGGCGACATCCTGTGCCTGGAGAACACCCGATTCCACCCGGGCGAGGAGCGCAACGATCCCGGTTTCGTCGCGCAGCTCGCCGCGCTCGGAGGCCGGCAGGGGAACCGATGGATGCAGGTAGAGCGGAACGTCGAGCGCCTGCGCGCGCTCGAAGATCGGCCAAAACCGCTTGTCGTCGAGAAAGACATCGTTGGCGAGGCCATGGATGAGCATTTCCGGATCGCGCACGCCTTCGGCGCCAACGAAGAGCGCCGCCAGTACATTTCAGCGTTCGCAGAATGATTGCGTTTCCCCGCTCCGTGGCCGAACGAAGTTTCCTAGCAACCACGGAGAGGACTGTCACGAACGCGGAGTCAGCCCCCGCGGTTTACCAAGAGAGCCGCAAGCAATCGCGAGCGCTCCCTACAGGCGCTACG
>VAZL01000822.1 GCA_005883445.1 Alphaproteobacteria bacterium
CTCCAGCATCTGTTGGAGGTCCTGCAGCATCCGGCGCGCGGCATCCCTGGCGCCGGAGCGCGCCATCTGTTCGAGCCTATCGATCATGTTGCGCAGATCCTGCGGGCGGAGCTGGCGCGCATTGGGATCGAGCGGGCGGGCAAGCTGCTGCGGATTCTTGCGCATTTGCTCCGCCAGCGCTTGCAGGAACTTGTCGAGCGCGGCGCGCAGCTGGTCGGTGAGCCGCTTGATCTCCTCATCGCTGGCGCCGCGCTCCAGCGCCTGGCGCAGCGCTTCCTCGGCCGCGCGCAAAGCCTGCTCGGCATCGGAGACGCTGCCATCCTCCAGATGCACCGCCATGTCCCACATGCGCGCGACGACGTCGCGCAGCTGATCGTCGCTCTTCGCGCGCGCCAGTTGCCAG
>VAZL01000824.1:0-267 GCA_005883445.1 Alphaproteobacteria bacterium
AGCGGCTTATAAGGCGGACCCGATCCGCGCTGGGCGAGCGCTTGCCGGCGCGCCTCGTAATGTTCCTCGATCTGACCGAGCCGCTCGCGGGCGGCGTCTTCAGCCAACGGTTCGAGTATGACCGAGGAACCCGTCACGTAATCGAACAGCGTATCGAGCCGGTCCTGAAACAGCGGCAGCCAATGCTCCATGCCGCCATGCCGCCGGCCTTCGCTCACCGCGTGGTAAAGCAGATCGTCGGGCGTGGGTGCGCCGAAGGCCGCCACG
>VAZL01000824.1:470-4011 GCA_005883445.1 Alphaproteobacteria bacterium
TCGGTGATGCCCTCCATGGCGAGCACGTTACCGGGCGCGACCGAAAGCGATTGCCGCGCAACGAAGTCGCGGGTCGGCACGCGTTGAAGGACGGCATTGACGGTCGTCAGCAGCGCCGACGGGCGGTCGCGGCCTTGCAAACGCACGAGCTGGGAGAGCGAGGTCATGCGCTGCGCGACGAAGCCCGCGTGCGGCGAGACGCGGTCATAGGGCAGACAGTCCCAGGCCGGAAACTCGTGGACGGTGACGTCAGGCGCAAAAAAATCGAGCGCGCGGGCGAGCGCGGCCATGCGCGGGCCGTCGCGGCAGATGACCACGACGCTCGTCGCCGGCGCATCGGCGCGCGCCGCGACCGCGCGGGCGAGATCGGCAATGACAAGGCCTTCGGCGCCGTCGGCGACGCTTGCCAGCGTGAGCGGGCGGCCAGGGACGAGGAGTTCGGCAGGATTGCGCACCGCGCTCATCTTGTCCCCTCGCCCCTTCGGTTGAAATCTCGCAGGCGGCGGAACAGCGCGGTGTCGTAATCCGGCGGCACGGCGGCTTCGCCGATGATCCAGGCCAAAAGCTCGCGGTCCGGCACCTCCAGCAGATGCTCGAATTCGGCGAGCTCGTCCGAGGTCAATTGCTCGATAGCAGCGTCGGCGAAACGTCCCATGATCAAGTCCATTTCGCGCATGCCGCGATGCCAGCAACGGAACAAAAGCTTGCGCCGGCGCGTATCCAGTCCTTCGCTCGAACGTGCCGTGCCGGTCATCGGTTCCTCGCCGCTGGCGACGCAACGCCAAAAGCCCGGACGGGCCGGGCGCAGGTCATATAGCGATGCCAATGGGAGATGTCAGCGCCCAAAAGCGCATTGCCTATCCCGCATGCCCGCGCGAGCATCGGCGGCGAAAGGCGTGGGATCTCGAATGCGGCCGAGCCTGCTCAATCCGCTGTTTGCCGCGGTAACGACGCTGACCGGCGTCGGGCCGCAGCTGGAGAGGCTCTATCGTCGCCTGTTCGGCCGCGAGCAGCCGGCACGCGTCATCGATCTCCTGTTTCACCTGCCCACCGGCGCGATCGACCGCCGGGCGCGGCCGAAATTGCGCGACGTGGTACCCGATACCGTCGTCACGGTCGCGGTCACGGTGGATCGCCACCGGCCGCCGCCGCCGCATCGACCGCGCGCGCCCTATCAGGTCTACACCAGCGATGAGACCGGCGATCTCACGCTGACTTATTTCAATGCGCGCAAGGATTACTTGCAGAAACTGCTGCCGGTCGGGGAGCGGCGCTACGTCTCGGGCACCGTCGCACTCTACGATCATATGCGGCAGATGGTGCATCCCGACCGCGTCGTCGCCGAGGCGGATCTGGCGAAGCTGCCGCTGGTCGAACCGGTCTATCCGCTGACCGAGGGGCTGAGCCTCAACCAGGTGCGCAAAGCCGCCGATGCCGCGCTCACGCGCTTGCCGGATTTGCCGGAATGGCAGGAGGCAAGTTGGGTTGCACGCGAGCGCTTTCCATCCTTCACCGAGGCGCTGCGCATCCTGCACCGGCCGACCGAGCCGACTGATCTGCTGCCGGAAGGATTGGCGTGGTCGCGCCTCGCCTATGACGAGTTTCTGGCCGGTCAGCTAGCGCTCGCGCTGGTGCGGGCGCATCTGCGGCGGCCTGCCGGCCGGGCGACGCCTGGCACCGGACATATCAGGAAGAAGCTGATCGAGGCGCTGCCCTATTCGCTCACGCCGTCGCAGGGGCGCGCCGTCGCCGACATCGTCGCCGATCTCGGCAAGCCCGAGCGCATGCTGCGGCTGCTGCAGGGCGACGTAGGAGCGGGCAAGACCGTGGTGGCCTTGCTGGCGGCGGCGGCCGTGATCGAAGACGGCCGGCAAGCCGCGCTGATGGCGCCGACCGAAATTTTGGCGCGCCAGCACTTCAACACCGTGGCACCGCTCGCCGCCGCCGCTGGCATCAACGTTGCCATCCTCACCGGTCGCGAACGTGGACGCGAGCGCGACGACATCCTCGCGAAGCTCGCGTTCGGCGACATCCACGTGCTGATCGGCACCCATGCCCTGTTCCAGGAGGAGGTCGAATTCCGCGACCTCGCGCTCGCCGTGGTCGACGAACAGCATCGCAACGCCGATTCCGCGCACGCTCGTGCTCACCTATTTCGGCGACATGGACGTGTCCGAACTGCGCGAAAAACCCGCGGGGCGCCAGCCGATCGACACCCGAGTGATCCCTCAGAGCCGGCTCGACGAGGTGGTCGGCGCCGTCGGCCGCGCGCTCGCGGAAGGTCGACGCGCCTATTGGGTCTGTCCGCTGGTCGAGGTCACCGAGAATACCGATCTTGCCGCTGCGGAAGAACGCTTCGCCGCGCTCAAGGAACACTTCGGCGCCATGGTCGACCTCGTGCACGGGCGCATGAAGGGCGGCGAGAAGGACCGCGCCATGGAGCGCTTCGCAGCCGGCGAGACGCGGCTCCTCGTCGCCACCACCGTCATCGAGGTCGGCGTCGACGTGCCCGAGGCGACCGTCATGGTGATCGAGCACGCCGAGCGTTTCGGGCTGGCGCAGCTCCATCAGTTGCGCGGGCGGATCGGACGCGGCAGCGAGCATTCGTCCTGCCTCCTCCTCTACAAGGGACCGCTGGGCGAAACCGCCAAGGCCAGGCTCAACATCATGCGCGAGACCGAAGACGGCTTTCGCATCGCCGAAGAAGATCTCAGGCTGCGCGGCGAAGGTGACGTTCTCGGCACGCGGCAATCCGGTATGCCGGGCTTCCGGGTCGCCCGCATCGAGAGCCACGGCAAGCTGATCGGCGCCGCGCGTGACGACGCCGCGCTGATGCTGGCACGCGATCCCACGCTCGCGTCCGCGCGCGGGCAAGCGCTGCGCCATCTGCTCTATCTATTCGAGCGCGACGAGGCGATCCGGCTCATCCGGGCGGGCTGACGACCCGGACGTTGCGGCACCCACGACGCAGAGGATTCATTTCGCCGGCGCGGCCTTACGGTTCGGCTGAGCCGCGTGCGCGACCCGCGCAGCCTCGGCCAGTGCCGCAAGCTTCTTCTGCTGGTCGCCGGGCTGCACCAATCCAGCTGACATCAGCAGCGTCATCGCCGACTCGACCGTTATGTCGAGATCGATGATGTCACGGCGAGCCACGTAAAAGAAGAAACCGGTCGTCGGATTGGGCGTACACGGCATGAACGCCGCGACGTGCTCGGTGTCGGGCAAGTGCGCCGCGATATCGGCGCTCGCTGGGTTCGACAGGAAAACCAACGACCACATGCCGGGCGAGGGAAACTCGACCAGGCCGACGCGGCGGAAGCTCGAGCCGCCTTTTGCAAACAGTGTCTGAAAGATTTGCTTCAGGCTGTTGTAGATCGGCCGCACCACCGGCATGCGGTTGAGAATGTTCTCGCCGACCTCGACCAGCTTGCGGCCGACGAAATTCGCCGTCAGGAAACCGAGCAGCGTGAGTGTGATGAACACGATGATGAGGCCGAGGCCGGGAATCTTCACCGGCAGATAGGTCTCGGGCAGGTAGGCG
>VAZL01000825.1 GCA_005883445.1 Alphaproteobacteria bacterium
CGGTTGAGACGCTCGACTCCGGCATGCTCGAGCAGCTACCGGACTTCCGCCGCCGCCTGATTTGGTTTCTGCAGAACCGGCCGGATCTGGCGGCGCTGGTCTCGCGCTGGAACGTGCCAGGTATCGGCAATCGGATGTTGCTCTCGCTGCTCCGTGGACACCGAATGAAGCGCCTGCTGCGGCGCATGCTGGATGAAACCGAGTTTCTCTCGCCATACGGCGTACGGGCGCTCTCCAAGTGTCACCAGGATCACCCTTACGTCTTCCCGTGCGATGGCCACCAGCTCGCCGTGCGCTATGAGCCAGCCGAGTCCGATAGTGGCCTGTTCGGCGGCAACTCCAACTGGCGCGGTCCGATCTGGTTCCCGGTCAATTATCTCCTGATCGAATCGTTGCAGAAGTTCCATTACTACTACGGCGACGACTTCAAGGTCGAATGCCCGAGCGGTTCCGGCAACTTCGTCACCATTGAAGAGGTGGCGTCGGCGGGCAGTCTTCGGCGACAACGCGAAGCTGCAGAGCGATCCGCACTTCCGCAACCACCTGCTGTTCTACGAATACTTCCATGGCGACAATGGCCGCGGCGTCGGCGCCTCGCACCAGACCGGCTGGACCGGTGCGATTGCCAAGCTACTGCAGCCGAGACGCCGCGAGGGCGGGCAATCCCAAAGCAAGGACAACTGAGATGGGCAAGAAAGTCGAACAGGAGAACCTGCCGTCGGTGGTCATGCCGAGCTGCGAGATGCGCAAGATCCTAGCCGGACAGAAGGCGCTGGCCACCGGTGCCAACTCCGGCATCGGCAAGACGGTCGCGATCGCGCTCGGCCAGGCTGGCGCCGACGTGGTCGTCAACTACGTGACCAACCCCGGCCAGGCTGAGGAGGTGGTCGCGAAGATCCGTGAGAGTGGCGTCAAGGCCTACGCGCATCAGGCCGACGTCAGCCAGGAAGATCAGGTCAAGGCGATGTTCGCGCGGATGTGCGAGGAGTTCGGCACGATTGACATTATGGTCAACAACGCCGGCCTGCAGCGCGACGCCAAGCTCGAGGAGATGACGCTCCGGCAGTGGGACACGGTGATCGGGGTCAACCTGACCGGCCAGTTCCTCTGCGCACGCGAGGCAGTGCGCGAGTTCAAGCGGCGCGGCGTGCGGCCCGAGATCTCCTGCGCCGCGGGCAAAATCATCTGCATCAGTTCGGTGCACGAGGTGATCCCTTGGGCCGGGCACGTGAATTACGCCGCATCGAAGGGCGGTGTGATGCTGATGATGAAGAGCATCGCTCAGGAGGTCGCGCCGCACCGGATCCGCGTTAACAGTGTCTGCCCGGGCGCGATCCGCACGCCGATCAACACGGCCGCCTGGAGCACGGCCGAGGCCTACGCCAGTCTGATGCAACTCGTGCCCTACAAGCGGATCGGCGAGCCTGAGGACATTGGTCGGGTGGTTGCGTGGCTCGCCTCGGACGAAGCGGACTACATCACCGGAGCGAGCATCTTCGTCGACGGCGGCATGACCCTCTACCCGGGGTTTGCGACCGGCGGGTGAGCCGTGTCGCCGGCCGCCGAGCACCAATGTCGATGCCTTTATGACCGAGGAACCGAGATGACCGACCAACACTACGACGCCATCATTGTCGGCTCCGGCGCCGGCGGCGCGGCCACGGCGTTCAATCTGGTCCGCGCGGGCAAGCGGGCGCTAGTCCTGGAGCGAGGTGATCGTTTGCCGCGCGACGGCAGCACCCTTGCCGTCAAGCAGGTCTTTAAGGTGGGTCGGTTCAAGAACCACGACCCGTGGGTCGACAACCACAATCGGGTCTTCATCCCGGACGAACACTACAACGTCGGCGGCAAGACCAAATGGTACGGGGCGGCGCTCTTGCGCTTCAGCCCGGACGAGTTCGAGGCGGACCCGGCGCACCAGTGCCTCGCCTGGCCGTTCGGCTATGCCGAGCTGAAGCCATATTACGAGCAAGCCGAGGAGCTGCTCCGCATCAACCGCTTCGACAATGAACCGGAGCTTCAGGCGCTGATCGACAAGATTGCCGGCGGCGATTCAAGCTGGCGTGCGGAACCCCTGCCGCTCGGCCTGAAGAAGGAGGTGCTTGAGGACGAGAAC
>VAZL01000826.1:0-1459 GCA_005883445.1 Alphaproteobacteria bacterium
GAGATGTGGAAGAAGACTGGCGGACCGCCGCCGAACATCAAGCTCTGGCCGAAACTCGCAGCCGAGGACAAGGACTTCGCGGCGCTCAAGCACGCGGTGTTCGACCAAACGCCGATCACGCATTCGGCGTATTACTTCGCCGAGTGGCCGGCCGTGCACAAAGCATATTCGGACATGGCGATCGCGGCGCTCTCCGGCAAGCGCGAGGACATACCGAAGGTGTTGGCCGAACACGTCGAGAAAATCCACCGGGCCGCGACCGGCAACTAACGACTCTTATTTTCGTCCTGAACTGGACGCGTCGACGCCATGGCCCGGGAGCAGGTGGCTCCGGGCCATGGCGTGTTGAGGCGGTCTTGATGGAAGTCTCCTCCGGATGAACGAGAAGACGCGCTTCATGCTGGCGCTGATCGCGCCGGCAGCGCTCGTGCTTGTGTTGTTCCAGGTCGTCCCCATTTTGACCGGGGCCAACGCCAGCTTCCGCGACTGGACGCTGCATGACCCCAAGCGGACCTGGATCGGGATCGCCAATTACATCCACGTGCTTCGCGACGCGGAATTTCTGGGGATCGTGCTTCCGAACACGTTCGGCTTCATGTTCGCGAGCGTCACTCTTTCGCTCCTCCTCGGCCTCGCGATCGCGCTGATGCTGAACAAGCGCTTCCGCGGGCGCTGGCTCGTTCAGTCCTTCGTTTTGCTGCCGCTGATGGTCGCGCCGGTCATTGCCGCCATCATGATCCGGTGGATGTTCAACGATCAGTTCGGCGTCGTGAATGCGGCGCTCGAGGGCCTCGGATTTGCGCCCGTCTCCTGGCTGACGCAGCGCTGGACGACGTTCTTCGTGATTCTGCTGACCGACGTGTGGCTGTGGACGCCCTGGTTCGCGCTGATCCTGCTCGCCGGCCTGCAAAGCCTCCCTCCCGAGCCGTTCGAGGCGGCGCGCATCGACGCGGCCAGCGCCTGGCGCACCTTCCGCTACATCACGTTGCCGATGCTGCGGCCGGTCATGGTGGTCTGCATCGTGATCCGCGCGATCGACGCGTTCCGCACGTTCGACATCGTGTGGACGATTTCCGGCGGCGGGCCGGCGCGCGCCACCGAGCTGTTCAGTCTCTACGCCTACGTCGAGTCCTTCCAGTTCCTCAATCTCGGCCGCGGCTCGGCCGCCGCCGTGATCGGGGCGGTCATCATCGTGATCTTCGCGCTGCTGCTCTACCGTCTCCTCAATCGCTTCGTGGAGGTGTCGAAGTGACGGACATTGCGATGGCGCCGGTCCGATCGGAGGGCTTTTTCGCAGCGCTCGCGCCGCGGGGAAAGGCGGTGTTGTTCGCACTGACGGCGATCGGAGTTTGCCTGCTGTTCGCCTTTCCCGTGTTCTGGCTGATATTGACCTCGTTGCGTCCCGGCACCGGCGTCTACTACGTGCATCGGGGCACCGAATTCACGATCGACAACTTCC
>VAZL01000826.1:1572-2098 GCA_005883445.1 Alphaproteobacteria bacterium
ATTTTTCGCTGCGTGCCCTACGTCGCCTGGGTGCTGCCGCTTTATTTCGTGACCCAGCAGCTGCGCATTTTCGACACCTATTGGGGCCTGCTGCTACCGCACGTCGCCGTCCACATCTGTTTCTTCTCCTGGATCATGAAGGGCTTCTTCGACGGCATCGATCCCTCGATGGAATACGCGGCGATGATCGACGGCTGCTCGCGTTGGGGCGCGTTTTGGCGGGTTGCCATGCCGACGGCGATTCCCGGCCTCACCGCGCTCGCGATCTTGTGCTGGCTTTACACCTGGAACGAGTTCCTGTTCGCGCTCATTCTGACGGCGCATGAAACGCCGATCTTGACGGTCGTGATGGCGCAGTTCGTTCACGAGCTCGGCATGGAGTGGCATCTTATGAGCGCGACCGCGGTGATTGCGCTCGTGCCGGCGCTGATCGTGACGCTGTTCGGGCAAAGATACGTCATTCGCGGGCTCAGGATCTAACGCCGTGGCCGCCGTCGTCCTGACCAACGTGCACAAGCTTTACGGC
>VAZL01000118.1 GCA_005883445.1 Alphaproteobacteria bacterium
AGCGACCGCCAATCAGTTATTTAACGGGCATGAAGCAACGCGCTCGGGGCGCCGCCAGCGGACCCTGGATTAGACTTTGAGCAATTTGCCTATTTTGTGATCATTGGGCGTATCCCCCGCTGCAAGCGAAGGAAATAACGCAGGGTCGCGCCCGTTTCGGCGCGGCATTAGTCTGCTGGCGATGATCGAATTGCTCACCACCGCCGAAATGGCCGAGGCCGACCGCCGCACGATCGCCGGCGGGGTTGCCGGAATCGCCCTGATGGAAAACGCCGGCCGCGCCGTTGCCGATCTGATCGCGGCGCGCCATCCTCCGGGTCTACGCGTGGCCGTGGTTGCGGGGCCTGGCAACAACGGGGGCGACGGTTTTGTCGCCGCCCGCATTCTGGCCGAGCGCGGATACCGGGTGCGCATCCTTGTGGTCGGGAACCTCGAGCGGCTCAAGGGGGATGCGGCGTTGGCGGCGCAGCGCTGGCAAGGTCCGACGACTGCGGCTGCACCGGCGGCGTTGATGCCGGCCGACGTCATCATCGACGCGCTGTTCGGCGCCGGTCTGGATCGACCGGTCGAAGGCGTTGCGCGCGCCATGATCGAGGCCATGAACGCGGCATCCTGCGTCTGTGCGGTTGACCTGCCGAGCGGGATCAACGGCACCGCCGGTGCGGTGATGGGCCTCGCGGTGAAGGCCGCGGAAACGGTGACCTTCTTTCGCCGCAAGGTCGGCCACGTGCTTCTGCCCGGCCGGCTCCATTGCGGAACCGTCCGCGTCGCCGACATCGGAATTGCCGCAAGCGTCCTCGACGCGATCAAACCGCGCATCTCGATCAACTCGCCGCCCCTGTGGGCGCAAAGCTTTCCGCTGCCGCGTGTCGACGGTCACAAATACACCCGCGGCCACGCCGTCGTGGTCTCGGGCGGGCTATCCTTCACGGGTGCGGCGCGGCTTGCCGCGCGCGGCGCGTTGCGGGCGGGCGCGGGGCTCGTCACCATTGCCACCCCGCGCGAAGCGCTCGCGGTCAACGCGGCCGCAACTCTCGCCGTCATGGTGCGGCCGGTCGATGGTGCGGATGAACTCGCGCGCTTCCTCGACGACGCTCGCCGCAACGTGGTGCTGCTGGGACCTGGAGGTGGCGTGGGCCAGCCCATGCGGGACTTGGTTATGGCCGCGCTCAAGGGCGAGCGCGCGGTGGTGCTAGATGCCGATGCGCTCACGAGCTTTGCCGAGGAGCCGCAAACGCTCTGCGCTGCCATCAGAGGGCGAACCAAGGCCACGGTAATGACCCCACATGAGGGGGAGTTCAGTCGTTTATTCAAAGCCCTGGCAGATGAATCTCCCTCGAAGCTTGAACGGGCTCGGCGGGCGGCGGAGACCTCCGGGGCGGTGGTCTTGCTTAAGGGGCCGGACACCGTGGTTGCGGCGCCGGACGGCCGCGCTGCGGTCGGCGACAATGCACCCCCTTGGCTCGCCACGGCCGGCTCGGGCGACGTGCTTGCGGGCATCGTGGCCGGCTGTCTCGCCCAAGGCATGCCGGGGTTCGAGGCGGCGGCGGCGGCGGTGTGGCTCCATGGCGAGGCGGGGACTGCGGCGGGTCCGGGGCTGATCGCGGAGGATCTGCCCGAGGCCGTGCCTAGCATCTACCAACGACTGTTCCCCCAGCTTAGTGCAGGACGATAGCGTAGCCCGGCCGCCGGTGCGCGGCGTTGATCAGCGGTTGCGCACAGGGATGTCGGGACGCAGCGAGCCATTGATGGAACACCGGTGCCTTGGCAGGCGTCGGGGGCCGACCGCGCCTATTTTTGTCGTGCGCAGCGTGCTTTGGCCATGATATAAGCCGCGCCGCCCGGCCGCAGCGCAAGTCGGCTGTCCCCGACGCGGGCGTGGCGGAACTGGTAGACGCGCGGGATTTAGGTTCCCGTGACGAAAGTCGTGGGGGTTCAAATCCCTCCGCCCGCACCACGCCGCAACCCAGGCACCCGGTCACGCCTCATCCACGGACCGCAGCGATCGCCGAATACATAGATTTATCGCCATGGAAGTCACCGAGACCCTTTCCGACGGCCTCAAGCGCGAATTCCAAGTCCAAGTGCCGGCAGCCGATCTCGAGGCGCGGGTGACCGAGCGGCTCGGCGAGCTCAAGGATCGCGTCCAGCTGCGCGGCTTTCGCCCGGGCAAGGTGCCGGTCACGCACTTGCGGAAGATCTACGGCAAGGCGGTGATGGCCGAGACCATCGAGGCGATAATCCGCGAGCTCAACGCCAAGATCGTCAGCGAGCGCGGTCTCAAGCTCGCCATGGAGCCCAAGGTCACGATTCCGAACGAAGCGACCGCGGTCGAAAAGGTCATCGGCGGGCAATCCGACCTCGCCTATACGCTCGCGCTGGAGCTACTGCCGAAAATCGAGCTTGGGGATTTCAAGGGCATCAAGCTCGAGCGCCAGGTCGCGGAGGTCACCGACGCGCAGGTCAGCGAAGCGCTTGACAGGATCGCCGAGCAGAACCGGCCATTCGCCGCCAAGGCCCAGGGGGCGAAGGTCGAAAAGGGCGATCGCGTCGTCATCGACTTCGTCGGCAAGGTCGATGGCGCGCCGTTCGAAGGCGGCAGCGGCGGCGACGTCGGCGTCAACGTCGGGTCCGGCACCTTCATCCCGGGTTTCGAGGATCAGCTCGTCGGCATGAGCGCCGGCGAAACGCGGCTGGTCCAGGTGACGTTTCCGCCCAACTACGCGAGTGCGCAACTTGCCGGCAAACCTGCCGAGTTCGACGTGACGGTGAAATCGGTCGAAGCGCCGAGCGCGGTCACCGTCGACGATGCGTTTGCGAAATCGCTGGGGTTGGAATCCCTCGACAAGCTCAAGGCGGCGGTCAAAGCACGCCTCCAGCAGGAGCATGCCGGGCTCAGCCGCCAAAGGCTCAAGCGGCAACTTCTCGATAACCTCGACGAAATGCACAAGTTTGCGCTGCCGCCCACGCTCGCCGAGGACGAGTTCAAGAACGTCTGGGCCGCGGTTGAGAGCGACCTCAAGGCGCAGGGCCGCACCTTTGCCGACGAGGGCACGACCGAAGAGAAGGCGCGGGAGGAATACCGCGGCATCGCCGAGAGGCGGGTGCGGCTGGGCCTCGTGCTTGCGGAAATCGGCGAGAAGAACAAGATCACGGTAACCGAGGACGAGCTCAACCGCGCCATCATGGAGCGGGTGCGCCAGGTGCCCGGCCGCGAGCAGGAAGTCTGGGAATACTATCGCAAGAATCCCGGCGCGGTCGCGGCCGTCCGGGCCCCGATCTTCGAAGAGAAGGTGGTCGATTTCCTGGTCGAGCTCGCCACGGTGACCGAGAAACCGGTCTCACGCGAGGACCTCCTCAAGGACGAGGAGGACGAAAAGAGCGCAACCGCTCAATCGTAAAGGCGTCCGGGCGCCGATCGCGAGTGTGGCCAAGATCGCCACCGGGAGCGCCCAACTCGGCCGTGGCCGACTTTGGCGGGTGCGGGACGCCAAGCAGGGATGGGAGCGCCCGCCGGGTTTTGTGCCGGGGCGAATCGTGGGTATAGAACATGGGACGGAAGCTCGCCGCCATCGCGCGATTGCTGCAATCAAGGCTTCGCTGCTCGTTCTGCGGTCGAGCCGCCGACGAGGTTGGGCGGCTTGTGGCCGGCCCGTCCGTGTATATTTGTGACGAGTGCATCAAGATGTGCGTCGCGGTGGTGGAGGAGCACGGGGGCTTTCCGGCCTCGCGACGCGGCGACCAGGATGGGCCGACCCATGCGTGATCCCCACGACACCTACATGAACACCCTCGTGCCGATGGTGGTCGAGCAGACCAACCGCGGCGAGCGTGCCTACGACATTTTCTCGCGGCTTCTCAAAGAGCGCATCATCTTCATTAGCGGCCCGGTCGAAGACGTCACTTCCACGCTCGTGGTCGCGCAACTCTTGTTCTTGGAGGCGGACAATCCCAAGAAAGAGATCGCGATGTACATTAATTCGCCCGGCGGCGTGGTGACCTCGGGACTCGCGATCTACGACACCATGCAGTTCGTGCGGCCGGCGGTATCGACCTTGTGCATCGGCCAGGCTGCCTCCATGGGTTCGCTGCTGCTCGCCGCCGGTCACAAGGACATGCGCTTTGCGCTTCCCAATTCCCGGATCATGCTGCACCAGCCCTCGGGAGGTTTTCAGGGCCAGGCGACGGACATCATGTTGCACGCCCAGGAGATCCTGAACCTCAAGAAGCGGCTGAACGAAATCTACGTGAAGCACACGGGTCAGCCGCTGAAGAAGATCGAGGACGCGCTCGAGCGCGATTACTTCTTGACCGGGGAGATGGCGGTGGAGTGGGGGGTCGTCGACAAGGTCATCGACAAGCGGCCCGAGGACGCCTCCAAGGCCGCCTGATCGATGGCCGGCCGGCCGCGTTGTGCCGGCCTCGGGCCGCGGTCCGGCTCGAAACGGTCAAAAACCCGCCATGCGCTTGAATTTTGATCATTAACAAAATCTTGATTATGCCCACATTACCGTGGTTCGCTAGGGGTGATTTGGGCAAGTGCGCTAAAAGCGTGGAGGTGTGTAGTATTGGTGCTACGGACTCTTAAAAACGCGCCTATTATGGTCTGTTGCAGAGCGGCCGGTTTGCGCGCGCGGCAACCGGCCGACGGAGAGATGGAATGAGCAAAGTCGGCAGTGGCGATTCCAAGAATACGCTCTACTGCTCGTTCTGCGGCAAGAGCCAGCACGAGGTGCGCAAGCTCATCGCCGGCCCGACCGTTTTCATCTGCGACGAATGCGTCGAATTGTGCATGGACATCATCCGCGAGGAGAACAAGTCCTCGCTGGTCAAGTCGCGTGACGGCATTCCGACGCCCAAGGAGATTCGCAAAGTTCTTGACGACTATGTCATCGGTCAGGACCATGCCAAGAAGGTGCTCTCGGTCGCGGTCCATAATCACTACAAGCGCCTCAACCACCAGACCAAGCACAATGACGTCGAGCTCGCGAAGTCGAACATCCTGCTGATCGGCCCAACCGGTTCGGGCAAGACGCTGCTGGCGCAAACGCTCGCGCGCATCCTCGACGTGCCTTTCACCATGGCTGATGCGACCACGCTCACCGAAGCCGGGTATGTCGGCGAAGACGTCGAGAACATCATCCTCAAGCTGCTGCAATCCGCCGACTATAACGTCGAGCGCGCCCAGCGCGGCATTGTCTATATCGACGAGATCGACAAGATCAGCCGCAAGTCGGATAACCCCTCAATCACCCGCGACGTCTCGGGCGAGGGCGTGCAACAAGCCTTGCTCAAGAT
This sequence comes from Alphaproteobacteria bacterium, assembly GCA_005883445.1. Classification (GTDB taxonomy): domain Bacteria; phylum Pseudomonadota; class Alphaproteobacteria; order Rhizobiales; family Xanthobacteraceae; genus VAZQ01. Next base: position 5,299 of record VAZL01000118.1, read on the forward strand.
CATGGAAGGCACGATCGCGTCGGTGCCGCCGCAAGGCGGGCGCAAGCACCCACAGCAGGAATTCCTGCAGGTCGACACCACCAATATCCTGTTCGTGTGCGGCGGCGCCTTCGCCGGTTTGGAGAAGATCATTTCCGCCCGCGGGCGCTCGACCTCGATCGGCTTCAGCGCCAAGGTCCTGGCCCCGGAGGACCGCAAGGCCGGCGAAATCTTCCGCGAGGTCGAGCCGGAGGACCTGTTGAAATATGGCCTGATCCCGGAATTTGTCGGCCGACTACCCGTGGTGGCCACGCTCGAGGACCTCGACGAGCCTTCCCTTAAGCTCATTCTCACCCAGCCCAAGAACGCGCTGGTCAAACAGTACCAGCGGCTGTTCGAGATGGAGTCGATCGATCTCACGCTGGCGGAGGAGGCATTGGGCGCCATTGCGCGCAAGGCCATCGACCGCAAGACCGGCGCACGCGGCCTGCGTTCGATCATGGAAGGTATCCTGCTCGACACCATGTTCGACCTGCCGAGCCTCGAAGGCGTCGAGGAGGTCGTGATCTCGAAAGAGGTCGTCGAGGGTACCGCGCGGCCGCTCTACATCTATGCCGACCGTGCCGACCGGACCGGCGACGCGAGCGCGTGAGAGTGCTGCAACCGCAAGGCGGGCGTGTGGCGGCCGATTCGCCTAAAGTCGACTCCGCGCGCACCGCCAACGCGGCTATTTGCTTGAATTTTCGAGTTTACTTGACACCGGCGCAAGCCGTCGCCACCTATGGGGCGAACGAAAAAGCGTACGAAGGATCACATCGAAATTCTCCGGGGAGGGTTTCGTACTCGCCCTCCGGCGCAGGGCCGGCCTTCCAGGCGAGCCGTGCTTCCCTTCCCGGCCCACCTCTGCACTCGACCGCGACGCCGCATCCGCGGGTCACGGGCGAGGGGTACAACAAGAAGGACTTCGGGCCATGACCAGCGCAAAGCCAAAGCCGCCTCTCATCCCCGGCGAGAGCCGCCCCTATCCGGTGCTGCCGCTGCGCGACATTGTCGTCTTCCCGCACATGATCGTACCGCTGTTCGTGGGACGCGAGAAATCGATCAGGGCGCTCGAAGAGGTGATGCGCTCCGATACTTTCATCCTGCTGGCTACGCAGAAGAACGCCTCCGATGACGACCCGGCAACGGGCGCCATCTACGAAATCGGGACGCTCGCCAGCGTGCTGCAGTTGCTCAAGCTGCCAGACGGCACCGTCAAGGTGCTAGTCGAGGGCGCTGCGCGCGCGAAGGTCGAGCACTACTCCGATCGTGCCGAATACTACGAGGCCGCCGCCGTCGTGCTCTCGGATTCGAGCGGCGAGCAGGTCGAAGCCGAGGCGCTGGCGCGCTCGGTCATCAACGAGTTCGAGAACTATGTAAAGCTCAACAAGAAAGTGTCGCCCGAGGTCGTTGGCGTGGTCCAGCAGATCGAGGACTACGCCAAGCTCGCCGACACGGTCGCCTCGCACCTCGCGGTCAAGATTCCCGACAAGCAGTTGATCCTGGAGACGCCATCGGTCACCGAGCGGCTCGAGAAGGTGCTCGGCCTGATGGAGAGCGAAATCTCGGTCCTGCAGGTCGAGAAGCGCATCCGCACGCGCGTCAAGCGCCAGATGGAGAAGACCCAGCGCGAGTACTACCTCAACGAGCAGATGAAGGCGATCCAGAAGGAGCTCGGCGACGAGGAGGGCAAGGACGAGCTCGCCGAAATCGAGGACAAGATCAAAAAAACCAAGCTCTCGAAGGAGGCGCGCGAGAAGGCGACCCACGAGCTCAAGAAGCTGCGCCAGATGTCGCCGATGTCGGCGGAAGCAACCGTCGTGCGCAACTATCTCGACTGGCTGCTCTCGATACCCTGGAACAAGAAGACCAAGGTCAAGAAGGACCTCAAGCTAGCCCAGGAGATCCTCGACAACGATCACTTCGGCCTGGAGAAGGTCAAGGAGCGGATCGTCGAATATCTCGCCGTGCAGCAGCGCGCCAACAAGCTGACCGGCCCGATCCTGTGCCTAGTGGGGCCGCCCGGGGTCGGCAAGACCTCGCTCGGCAAGTCGATCGCGCGCGCGACCGGCCGCGACTTCGTGCGCGTGTCGCTGGGCGGCGTGCGCGACGAAGCAGAGATTCGCGGTCACCGGCGCACCTATATCGGCTCGATGCCCGGCAAGGTCATCCAGTCGATGCGCAAGGCGAAGTCGTCGAACCCGCTGTTCCTCCTCGACGAGGTGGACAAGATGGGCGCGGACTTCCGCGGCGACCCGTCCTCGGCGCTGCTCGAGGTGCTCGACCCCGAGCAGAACCACACCTTCAACGACCATTACCTGGAGGTCGACTACGATCTGTCCAGCGTGATGTTCATCACCCGCATCGCCGGCTATACCGAGGACGAGAAGGTCGAGATCGCGCGCAAGCACTTGATCCCGCACGCGACCGCCAAACACGGCCTCGACTCCAAGGAATGGGCGATCGACGACGAGGCGTTGCTGCTGGTGATCCGCCGCTACACGCGTGAGGCGGGCGTGCGCAATCTCGAGCGCGAGCTCTCCACCCTGATCCGCAAGGCGGTCAAGGAGCTGACCCTGTCGAAGGTGAAATCGATCACGGTCGAGGCCAAGACCGTCGCGGACTATCTCGGCGTGCCCAAGTTCCGCTACGGCGAGGTCGAGGACCAGGACCAGGTCGGCGTCGTAACCGGGTTGGCGTGGACCGACGTGGGTGGCGAACTGCTCACCATCGAAGCCGCGATGATGCCGGGCAAGGGCAAGATGATCGTCACCGGCAATCTGCGCGACGTGATGAAGGAATCGATCTCGGCCGCGGCGTCCTATGTGCGCATGCGCGCGGTCGCCTTCGGCATTGAGCCACCGCGGTTCGACAAGAAGGACATCCACGTGCACGTGCCGGAGGGGGCTACCCCGAAGGACGGCCCATCGGCCGGCGTCGCCATGGTAAGCGCGATCGTATCGGTGATGACCGGCATTCCGGTTCGCCGGGACGTCGCGATGACCGGCGAGATCACGCTGCGCGGCCGGGTGCTGCCGATCGGCGGCTTGAAGGAGAAGCTGCTCGCGGCCTCGCGCGGCGGCATGAAGACGGTGCTGATCCCGGAAGAGAACGCCAAGGACCTGGTCGAGATCAGCGACAGCATCAAGAAGGGCCTCGAGATCGTCCCGGTCACGCGCATGGACGAGGTGCTGGTGCGCGCGCTTGTGCGCAAGCCGGAGCCGATCGAATGGGACGAAGACAAAGCCAAGCCGACCGAGACCTCGGTCACCACCGAGCCGGCGGTCGAGGAGGATTCCCTGACGCTGACGGCGCACTGATTTCGCCGATCAAGCATGCAAACGGCGGCGCTTCGGCGCCGCCGTTCTGTTTTTTGCTGCACCTCTTGCCGGCGTGGCCCCCAGGCCGCTATTCCGCCATGCCCAGCACCCGGCCGCAGCCGTGGCCGTCGGGCGGAGTTTCCCGGAGATGTGTGTGATGAAACCGACCTTCGCTGTGTGTGTGGCAGTGGTGGGACTGCTGGCTTTGTCTCAATCCGCGGTCGCGGAGCAGAAGACAGCCAAGCAATGCAATGACGACTGGAGCGCCAACAAGGCGTCGATTCAGGCGAGCGGCAAGACCAAACGCGTATTCATGGCGGAGTGCCGGGGCGTCGCGCTCGCCGCGCCGGCATCCGCCGCGGCACCGGTGGACAAAGGCCAGTACGCGACCGAAACCGAGGCC
>VAZL01000837.1 GCA_005883445.1 Alphaproteobacteria bacterium
AGCGGAAGTCCATCCGTGACGTCGCTATGTCGCAAACGTGCCAGGACCGGAGATTAGCCGGCTGTCATTCGATTACCTCGTTGAGAGGAGATTGGCCTGGCTGGATGTTCGTCTCGCCGTTCAAGCCGAAGAGCGACTCGGTTACACACAGGCGTGCGGGTCATAAAGATAGGTGTTCTGTTTTGACCAGACTCACGCTTGGCCATTCGCTATGAAGACGCCTTCGCAGTGGACGGGGGGACGCAATGTTGACATCTCCCGAGTGCCGAGCTCGGGCCGAACATTATACATCGATCCGGCAGCAGGAAAGCCGACGAGGCCATGGCATCGTCGCGATACGCGTCAGCATCGGATTGATGGTGGTGCACTATTTATCGTCGACTGCGATCCAATACCAACGACCGCTAAGAATGCTCACCGCCATCCTGAGAGGGTGCGAGTCTGTTGATTTTGGCGATTTTGACACAAGCGCATTTACTGCCGATCTTGGGCAAGCCCGAGATCGGTGGCCGGGCACCTCAGGATGATGGTCGCTGATGAGTGCCGCGGGCATGACATCGCCTATCGACCCTTTGCCCACGCCGAAACAAGGAGGCGACGTTGCCTAACCATTCGAAGGAACGCGATGAAGCTGAAGCCCGGTTCAAGAGGGCACAGAAAGCGATTGACGATGCGAAGGAGGCCAAGGCGCATTATGAGTCCGAGGCTCGGGCCGTTCGAGAAAAGACTGCACGACTGAAAGCCCTCCGGTTGGCCAAAGAGGCGGCCGACTTGGCGACACAAGGTGATACGAAACCCATTACTTCAAAAACGACGTCCTCAATCTAGTCGGTGGACCATTAGAGCGGATGGCAACATGGCAGAGCAGCGCCTGGATGCTTTCGTTCACCAAGGCGGATCGGCGACTCGAGCTTCTTTGCGAGGATCACGTCGGCACATATGTCTTGCCCTTCCTATGTCGATGGAGCAGCGGTGATTGGGAGAGCGTGGAAATCGGCAGAGTAAATCTTATGGGTCACTTCGGGTCGATGTCGAGCAGTCGCGTCGCATGTCAGAAATGACGATCGCCTATTATGATAGGATGGCCGAGGCATACTGGGATGGCACTCGGGATCACGACGTCAGTCAAAACTATGCCTCGCTTCTGGATGCGATTGAGAACGATCCGCCCTA
>VAZL01000119.1:0-7089 GCA_005883445.1 Alphaproteobacteria bacterium
CGCCTTGTCGGCCCGGGGTCACCATGCGAGGTAACATTGCCGGCCCGTGCTCGGCCGGTCAAAGGCCGGGGTTCATGAGCATTCAAAACGCTGTGCGCACGGCGATTTCGGGCGCCGCCATTACGCTTGTCGCGACGCTGGTCTCGATCTACATCGTCAGCCAGTTCCTGCGCAATTCGATTGGCGTCATCGCGCCCAACCTCGCGAGTGATCTCGACCTTTCACCGGCTGGGATCGGTCTCTTGTCCAGCGTCTTCTTTTTGGCGTTCGCGGCCGTGCAGATTCCGCTCGGCATGGCGCTCGATCGATTCGGCCCGCGGATTTGCCTGGTGGTCGGCGCCGCGATCACGGTCATCGGCGCCGTTGTATTCGCGTGTGCCGCGAGCCCCGGTGTTCTGATCTTCGGTCGGGCGTTGCTGGGGTTGGGAACGGCGGGCTCATTTATGGCCCCGCTCGCCATCTACGCCCGGCGGTTTCCGCCCGATCGCTTTGCCACGCTCGCCGGCTTGCAGGTCGGGATCGGAACGCTGGGAGCTCTGCTGGCGACTGCTCCGCTCGCCTTTTCAACCGCGACGATCGGCTGGCGCGGGAGTTTTCTCGGTGTAGCAGCGGTCACGTTTCTGATCGGCCTGTTGATTGCGGTTGTGGTCAAGGACGATGCCGCCTCCGCGCGGAGCCGCGAGACGTTGCGCGAGAGCTTGTCCGGCATTGTTGCGGTCCTGCGCACCCCCTCGGTCGTACGGCTGTTTGTCATGAACCTGGTGGCCTATTCGACGTTCGGCCTCATCGTCGGCCTCTGGGGCGGGCCCTACCTCACGCACATCTACGGCTACGACCTCGAACAGCGCGGTAGTTTCCTGCTCATCCCGGTGCTCACCCAGATCGTGGGGTCCATGGTATGGGGGCCGCTCGACCGTCTGACCGGGAGCCACAAGCTGCCGGTCGTCGTCGGCGCGGGGACGACGGCCGCGGGGCTCGGCTATCTCGCACTGGTGGGAACGCTCACGCCGTTCATGCTGGTCGCGTGGTTTGCAGCCTTTGGTTTTTTGAGCGCCTATGTCCCGGTGCTGGTCGCGCACGGCAAGGCGTTGTTCTCACCCCATCAGGTTGGCCGCGGCCTCACCGTGCTCAACATGGGCACCATGGGCGGCACCTTCCTGGCCCAGGCCATCAGCGGATTCGTGATCGGAATGTTTCCCACAGGGCCGGACGGCGCCTATGAGCTTGTTGCCTATCGCTTGGTATTCGCTTTGCAGGCAGGATTTATCTTATTGACCACTCTGGTCTATTTGGGCTCGTGCGATCCCATGACGGATCGCGCGGCCGGGGCGAAGCCCGCGCTCCCTGCATAAGAGGAGGGCACCCATGCCCACAAAAGGGTAAACATCGCTTACTTTTCCCCTTGCTATTTGTGCGTTGCGGTGTATGTTTTTGCGGTGCGGTAGCGCTTGGCGTTACCGCCGCCCTCCTTGGGCGTTTCCTCCCTAGACTTGGGCCGCTTGCATTCGCAAGCGGCCCTTTTTTCCAAGGATCGTGAACGGGTGCTTATATTACTCGGCCGCCGCCCGGTAGGGCCGCAACTCCTGGACCGGGATAGCGGCCAGGCAATCGGCGAGCGTCTCGAGGTCGGCAGCCAAACGCGTGAAGGACGGCGAGCGCTCGAAACGCCGCTCGTCCATGTAAAGCGCACGGTTGAGCTCTAGCTGGATAGCGTGCAGGCCGGCGGCCGGGTTGCCGTAATGCTCGGTGATGAAACCTCCGGCGTAAGGCTTGTTGCGGCTCACCGAGTAGCCTTGCGCGCGCAGCGTGGCCTCGATCGTCTCGGCCACTGCCGCCACGCAACTGGTGCCATAGCGATCACCCAGCACCACGTCGGCGCGCGGCCGCTCGTCCTTGGCGCCCGCGCTCGAAGGCATGGAGTGACAATCGATCAGGACCGCGGCGCCGAAGTCCCTGTGAACGCGCGTGAACAGACGACGCAGCGCCCGGTGATAGGGCTTGTAGAGCCCCTCTATTCGCCTGATCGCGTCGTCGACGGGGATGCGCTGGCGGTAGATTTCCTGCGCATCACCCACGACCCTCGCCACCGTGCCTAATCCTCCCGCAACCCGCATGGAGCGGGTATTGGCGAAGGAGGGCAGCCGGCCCTCGAACATGCGCGGATCGAGTTCGTAGGGCTCGCGATTGACGTCCACGTAGCAGCGCGGAAAGTGCGCCCGCATCAGCGGATAGCCTCGCCGCACCACGCCCAGGTTGAGTTCGTCGACAAAGCTGTCCTCGGAGCGGCGCAGCGTCGCCATGTCGAGCCGGGAGGCCGTCAGGAACGCGCGCGGATACACGCTTCCGCTGTGCGGCGAGTTGAACACGACCGGCCCGCGCCACTCGGCCGGTTCGAGGATCTCGAAGGGAGGGTCGAGCTCGTCTTTTACTTCAGACATGACCAATGTTGGGCTTTGACGTGACCTGCGGTTGCGCTCCCGACCCGGCGCTTTTGGCCACCACTATCGCTGGAAACCGGTTATTGTCCATGGGGGCAAAGACGGATGCCGGAGGGGGCCGGGTTCACCCGTTATTTACCCGGCATCCGGCTTATGGACCCAGGCAAAAAAAACAGGGGGGCGCGGGGTGGTGACCACCATCCTGCGGGCTGGAAGATGGCGAAGATTATTCTTGCCGAAGACGATAACGATATGCGGCGCTTCTTGGTGAAGGCGCTGCAGAATGCCGGCTACGACGTGATCTCCTTCGACAACGGCCTTTCGGCCTATCAGCGGCTGCGGGAGGAGCCATTCGAGCTTCTGCTCACGGACATCGTCATGCCGGAGATGGACGGGATCGAATTGGCGCGCCGAGCCTGCGAACTCGATCCCGACATCAAGATCATGTTCATCACCGGCTTTGCCGCCGTGGCGCTTAATGCCGATGCGGCCGCGCCGAAAAACGCCAAAGTCCTCTCCAAACCGGTGCATTTGCGCGAGCTCGTCAACGAGGTCCACAAGATGCTCGCCGCCTGACGCAGGCGGCGGTCCTTGCCTGGTTCGAACGGAGCCGATATGACGGAAGCGGGCCCGGGCGCGTAGCTCAGCGGAAGAGCACTACCTTGACATGGTAGGGGTCACAGGTTCGATCCCTGTCGCGCCCACCATCGAAAGCTCAATAAATCTTCTGTTTCCAGGTTTGTTTTGGCGCGGTGAGGATCGTCTCGGCCGTTTGCCATTGAACTACATTCCAACGGACTAGAAGCGCCAAAGGACCTGACGTCATGCCCGCCTACATCTGCACTACTTGCGGAACACAATACGCGCCGACGCCGCAGCCTCCGGCCTCATGTCCGATCTGCCTGGACGAGCGCCAATATGTTACGCCAGCGGGGCAAATTTGGACGACGCTCGACGTGCTGGCCCGGCGTAGCATGAATGCAATTCATGAGCTCGAGCCTGGCCTGATCTCGCTTCTGACGTTCCCGCACTTCGGCATCGGGCAGCGCGCGATGTTTCTGCGCACGCCGCACGGCAACGTCCTGTGGGACTGCATCGCGCTCGTCGATCGTGCGACGATCGAAATGATCAACGCCATGGGCGGGATCAAGGCGATAGCGATCTCACATCCTCACTACTACACGACCATGGTGGAATGGAGCGACGCATTTGGCGGCGTACCGATCTATCTGCATGAAGCGGACCGCAACTGGATCATGCGCGCCGGCCCCACTATTTCGCTCTGGAAAGGCCAGACAAAAGAGCTCCTGCCGGGACTCACGCTGATCTGCTCCGGGGGTCATTACCCGGGCGGCACTGTACTGCACTGGCCGGCGGGGGCGGCAAGTCGGTGAGCTTCATGTGGAGCTTTCCAAACATCATCCCGCTGTCGGCCCCGCGCGTCGAAGGCGTGGTGAATTCGCTCAAGCCTTACAAGTTCGACCGCATTCACGGCGCATTTGCCGAACGAACGATCTGGTCGGACGGAAAAGGCGTGCTCGAGCGATCGGCCGCGCGCTATTTGAAAATGATCCGCGGCGACGGCACGTATGAATTACAGGATTTCTCGGCCGCGGCCGTCGGCCAGGGATGAGCACTGCCAGAGCGGACTTTGAGTGACCCGCGTCGATCGCGAGCGCGCCTGCCGTGCCGCGCAGCTCGCCCGGCGTCGCTTACCAGGGCCCAATGTAAAGCACGAGCGCTGCCAGCATCGCGGCGACACATATGCCGGCGAAGGTCAGGATTGCGGCGAAGCCCAGCCATGGCGTGCTGACGCTGAAATCCGCGGCGAGTGCCTGGCCGTATGGGGTGTCAACGGCAAGCCGCCCGGCAAATAGTGCGTTGCCGAGCGCGAGCAACAAGTAGAGGCCGCTTAAAAGCGCCGAGATCGATATCACGCGCGCCGCCACGAAAGCGGCAAATGTCGGATAGCCGGCGGTGAGAGCAATCGCAATGACCCCCACGATGAGCCAGCCGAGACCGCGCAGCCAGCGCGCGAGTGGGAGTGTGTTCTCGCCGCTATAGCGGTGCGACAGCAACAGGTGAAGCAGCAAGATACCCGTGACGAGAGCAAACAGCATGTTGGTGGCAATGCTCATTGCCGCGGGCGCAGCAAGCGCCTTGTGAATGGCTAGCACGAACAGCAGCGCGCCCAGCGCCCGCGTCCCCCAGATGAGATGGTTGGCGAACGAACTGGCCGTGAGGTCGTCGAGTGCGATCAGACGGCGCTGCGGGGCGTCGGGCGCAAACACTCCCAGCGCGGCAGCGCGACCGAAGGCGGCGATCACTACGCCGGCAATGAAACCATACGAGATCTCGATCATACGCACTTCGGTTGCCTCGAGCAGCGTGATCGTCAGAAGCGGCGTCGCGAATGCAAGGCAAAGGAAAACCCCGAACGAGGAGAGCGCCTTGGAAAACCTGCTGGGCGTCCCTGCTGCATCGGTCATTCGGCGCTGCCACCCGAACCAAAGCATCGCCGTCGTCATCGCCAGCACCGTCAAAACGAGCAGCGCCACCCCCACACGCAGCCAGCCGTGACTGCTGTCTTGAACCGCCGTCGACCAATTTTGCAAATAGCGACCAAGCTCGATGAGCTGCGGACCGGCGGCATCGTTGTGCGCGGGCAACGGCGGCGCACCCGCTGCTTGCCTGGGATCAGACGGGATGCCGATCTCGGTGAACAACGCCAGATACTTCTTCGCGACCACGGCATTGCCTTCCGGCGTCCAATGCCAGCCCGCGACCGGATAGCCAGGGGCGTCGTCGAACGTAGCGTAGGGAATCTTTTGCGCCTGCAGATAAGCTTCGAGTCTCGGTTCGTGGCGCTGCAGACCGACCACCAGACGTGCGCCGCGCGCTTCCACCGTTCGCCGCATCATGCCGATCAGGTCTTCGGTCGGGTCGGGCACGATGATCTCGCGATTTCGTAGAGCCCGGGAGGCATCGATGGCGAAGCGGGCGAGGGCAAAACGTTCGAGCCATGCACGGCCCGTGAGGTCATCGCGGGTCGGTCGCGGGAGGGGATAACCCCGAACCTGCCATTGATCTTCCCCGGTACGCACGAAATAAGGCTTGTGATACTTCCGGTAGCGATAGCTGCTGGTATTGTCGTCGCGATCGTTGTCGACGCAAAAGGTCAAGACCACATACTTCGGATTGACGTCATTCCAAAGCCGCTTCATCAGTAGAAATTGTTGATCGGTTCCGTAGCCGGAAACGCCGGCATTGACCATTCCATATCGTGGCAAGGCTTTCTGCAGAAGATCGCTGAACCGTTCCTCCGCCTCGGCGTCGTAGCCATAGGTGAACGAGTCGCCGAGAAAAAGGAATCGATCCGGTGCAATGTCGCCCAGCTCTCGCTCGCGCAGCCCAAGACCATTGTGTCTCACTGAAATCGTACGATTGCCGCTCGTTTGTTGCGCGGCGGCGTTTGGCGCGCCGACCCAGCCGAGTTCAGGATCGAACTGGAAAGTCTCCCCGAGCTCGGAGCGGATCGGCCCGCTGACGTCGATGACGCGAAGCACAAGTTCGGCGGCAAAAAGCGTCGCGACGATGATCAAGCTCAACACGAGCAAGCCGCGCAACAGCAAGCTGCCGCCGCCACCGCGCTTTGACGCCAAATCAGTCAACGGTTGCTCCATGGTCATCGAACATTGTCCCTAATCAGGGCTCAAATTGGGTCGGCGAGCGGTACCTCGCCGGCAGCCGTGCTGGGACATCGGCGCGCATGGCGCGGCTTTCGTAATGCTCAATCCGGCTCGAACTCGTCCTGGTAATTCCGCCGCAAGGCCGGGTCCTGCTCATCCTTGATGAGATAGCAGCTGCCGGCCGCCAGTACGTCGATCTCCGAGCCCATGAAGCAACGGAAGGCGTCCTCGGGCGTGCATACGATCGGCTCGCTACGCACGTTGAAGCTGGTGTTGACCAGGACGGGGCATCCGGTCAGCCGGTGAAAGCGACTGATGAGATCGTGGTAAAGCGGATTGGTTTCGCGATGCACCGTCTGCACGCGGGCGGAATAATCGACGTGCGTAACCGCCGGGACGCTGGAACGCGGCACGTTGAGCTTGTCGATCCCGAACAGCTGTTGCTCCTCGCTCGTCATTTCGCGGCGATGGCGCTCGTGGACCGGAGCGACCATGAGCATGTACGGACTATCCACATCGATGTCGAACCACTCCGAGACGTGCTCGCGCAGGACCGACGGTGCAAACGGGCGAAAGCTCTCGCGGTACTTAACCTTCAGATTAAGCTTCTTCTGCATTTGCGGGTCGCGCGGATCGGCGAGGATCGAGCGATTGCCGAGCGCGCGCGGACCAAACTCCATGCGCCCCTGAAACCAGCCGACGGCCTTGCCGTCCGCGAGCGCGTGTGCGGTGCGCTCGAGCAGCTGATCGCGCGGAAGGATCGCGTAGCGCGCGCCCGCCGCCTCGAGCCGCGTCTGCGTCTCGCCATCATCGAATTCAGGGCCGAGATAAGAGCCCGCCATGCCGTCCGGCGTGTTTGCGACGGTGCGCGGTCGATCGGCATAGAGATGATAGATAGTCAGCGCCGCGCCCAGCGCGCCGCCCGAGTCTCCCGCCGCCGGCTGTACCCAGATGTTCTCGAA
>VAZL01000119.1:7095-14760 GCA_005883445.1 Alphaproteobacteria bacterium
TCGCTTCGCCGGTCTCCTCGGCAAGGCTGCGGGTGAGGCGCAGCACCGCCTCTTCGATCACGGCCTGGATCGACGCCGCGAGGTCCATGTGGCGTTGCTCGAGTGGCGCTGCGGGCATGCGCGGCGCTCCGTCGAACAGTGCGTCGAAGCGCTCGTTCGTCATCGTAAGGCCGGTGCAGTAGTTGAAGTAGTCGAGGTTGAGGCGAAATGAGCCGTCGGGCTTGAGGTCGATCAGATTGTCATAGATGAGCTGGGCGTATTTCGGGATGCCATAGGGGGCGAGCCCCATGACCTTGTACTCCCCCGAATTGACCTTGAAGCCGGTGTAATATGTGAACGCCGCATAGAGCAGGCCGAGGCTGTGGGGAAAGTTGATTTCCTTCTGGATCTTGAGCTCGTGGCCGTTGCCGACGCCCGCCGACGTGGTCGCCCACTCGCCGACGCCGTCCATCGTAAGAACCGCCGCTCGTTGAAAAGGCGAGGGATAGAACGCCGAAGCCGCGTGGCTCAAATGATGCTCCGAGAATGCAAGCCGCTTGTCCCAGTCGAATTTGGGCTCGAGCGCCTTGAGCTCGCTGGCAAGCAACGATTTGAGGAAGAGCTTTTCGCGCAGCCATAGCGGCAACGCCATGCGGAATGACCTGAACCCGCGGGGGCTGAAGGCGAGATAGGTTTCGAGCAGGCGCTCGAACTTCAGAAAGGGCTTGTCATAGAAGGCGACGTAGTCGACATCCGCCAGGGTAACGCCGCCGGCGTTGAGGCAATATTCGATCGCGTGGCGCGGATAGTCGGCATCGAACTTCTTGCGGGTGAAACGTTCTTCCTGCGCGGCGGCCACGATGCGCCCGTCGGCGATCAAGGCGGCCGCGCTGTCGTGGTAGAACGCAGAAATCCCGAGGACACGCATGGCCCGTCAGAACAGCGTGTAGATGAACGGCGCAACCGCCGTGCCCTTCGTGAGCACGATAAGTCCGCCGAATATGGCCATGACGATGAACACCGGCAGCAGCCAGTATTTCTTGCGCTCCAGCAAGAACGCGGTGAATTCACGTAGAAAGGAGATCATCGGGCACTCAGAATTGGTTCATGAGGCTGTCGGGCGGCGGGCCTGGAGGCTGTCGCGAGACCCAGTAGCTTTTGCGCTCCGGCTCGAAGCGGAGCTGCAAAGGGTCTTTTCCGCTGAGCCGCATGAGCCAGCCGACTGGCGTAATGCAGCCATAGTACACGATCCCCAGCGCGAGCGGGCTCACGACGGCGAACAGGACCAGGCCCAACTTGGTCCACAGCCGGTTGAGCGGAGCGAGCAGACTCGGACGGTAAAATGCGACGAGCCCGAACATGATGGCCGCGGCCAGCCAATAGGGCCAATGCGTACCGCCCTTGTAGAGCGACAAGGCCCCAACAAGCGCCGCAAAGCCGGCAAAGACGTAGCCGAACCCGCGATCCGACGAGCCCTGCACGACATGTTCCCGACCGTGAAGCTCATGGGAGCCAAAGTACTTGTCGTCCACGCCGTTGTTCCCCGTGCCGATGCGGTGCTCACCCGTGAAACCGCACATTCACGATGCGATTGCAACATACTGGCCCGGTTCCTGGCGAGGCAAGCGAAGTTCGCGGCGGAACACCTCGGGAACGTGCCGCCGCTCCCGGTCCGCCGCATGACGACGGTGGCTGCAGAGAGCTCGCGCCGATGTCCCCTGTGTCTGGCATTCTAGATCAGCATTCGTTTGTTGGTTCGTCGCCGCACGCTGGTTCGACGGCGTGCCTGCGCCTGCGCATCTCGGCGCGCTGCGAGGTCTTCACGCAGCTGTCGCACAAGTGTCGAGTCCCTGTCAGACGACGCGGGCAGCTTCCGCCCCGGTGATTCGACGGCGGAGGCCCGATGGCCGTCATGCGCAGCGGCGCGTCGCTGACGCGGCGCCGCTTCTTGACTACTGCGGCTTCGTCGGCGGTGATGGCGGCCGCCGGCGGCATCGCCAAGCCCGCGCTGAGCCGCGCCGCCGATCGGCCGGTGATTACCCACGGCGTCCAGTCCGGCGACGTCTCCGTCGATTCCGCGATTGTCTGGGCGCGGGCGGACAGACCATCGCGCATGCTGGTCGAGGTGGCGACCAGCGAGAGTTTCAAAACTATTCGCAGCGCGGTCTTCGTCGACGCTCTGCCGGAGACCGATTTCACCGCCAAGGCGTTGCTCGAGGGTCTGCCCGCCGGGCAGGACGTGTTCTATCGCATCCGCTTCCAGGATCATTCGTTTCCGAGCGCGCTCGGTTCGCCGCAGGTCGGGCGTTTTCGCACGGCGCCGAGCGAACGGCGCACCATCTCGTTCGTGTGGTCGGGCGATACCGCCGGCGGCGGCTGGGGCATCGACGAGGCGCGCGGGGGCATGCGCACCTATGCGACCATGTTGAAGTCCCGCCCCGATTTTTTCATTCATTGCGGCGACCACATCTACGCCGACTTCCCGCTGCACACGGAGCGGAAGCTTCCGAACGGCGAGGTGTGGAGGAACATCGTCACCGAGGACAAGTCAAAGATCGCCCAGACGCTCGCGGAGTTTCGCGGCAATTACAAATACAACCTGCTCGATAAAAATGTGCTCGCCTTCAATGCCGAGGTGCCGCTGTTCGCGCAATGGGACGATCACGAAGTTACCAACGATTGGTGCCCGGGCGAGGCGCTCCGCTGGGGCGGTTACGCCGACAGAAGCGTACTTAAATTGGCCGCGCGCGGATGCCGCGCCTTCCACGAATTCATGCCGATGCGGGAGACGCTGGCCGAAGCCGGCCGCATCTATCGCAAAATCCCCTATGGTCCGCTGCTCGACGTGTTCCTGCTCGATATGCGTTCCTACCGCACGCCTTACGGCGAAGATGGGGCGCCGGCCGCGATCCTGGGGCCAACGCAGGTATCCTGGCTCAAACGCGAATTGATGAGCTCGCAGGCAACTTGGAAGATCATCGCCGCCGATTTGCCGATTGGGGTGGTGAGTGGCGACGCGATCGCGCAAGGCGATGGCACCCCGCGCGGGCGCGAAATCGAAATCGCCGATCTTCTCGCCTTTATCAAGCATGCCGGCATCGGCAATACGGTTTGGATCACCGCCGACATGCACTATACCGCCGCGCACTACTACGATCCCAACAAGGCCGTGTTCCAGGACTTCGAGCCGTTCTGGGAATTCATTTCCGGCCCCCTCCATGCCGGCACCTGGCGGCCGCAAACGCTCGATAACACGTTCGGTCCGCGCGCGGTCTTCCAGAAGGGATGCAGCGGCGCGCAGCGCGACGACCTAGCCCCCTGCTTCGGGTTGCAATTCTTCGGCCATGTGGCGATCGACGGAGCGAGTGAGGTGATGACCGTCACGCTCAAGGACGTCGCAGACCGCGATCTTTGGTCGACCACGATCGAGCCGCGGATGGAGAAATGGTCGCGCGGCGTCCCGTCGATGCGAAGCTAGTCATGCGCGGGACGTGACGCCTCTTTCACACGGGTCAACCGTCGTGTAACGTCGGCCTCAGCAGCCCTTCAGCGGGACGTGCCGAGGTCTCCGTGCGCGCAACGGGCAGCGCTGGTGCCGTCGGCAGGCATCGCACTCTCAATAAACCGACGTTCTTTTTTGCCGGTGCTGCGAGCATGCGCACGCGACAATTCGTGTGCAGAGGAGAACGCGATGCAGCTCATTCGTCGTCACTTCCTGCGCCTTGCCTGCGCCGCCGCCGCGACGTCCGCCGTGTCGAGGACGGCGGGAGCGCAGACCTATCCCACGCGTTCCGTGCGGATCATCGTGCCGTTCACAGCCGGCGGCCCCGCGACCGTGTTGGCGCACGTCCTCGCGCAGCCGCTGACCGAGACCTGGGGCCAATCGTTCTACGTGGAGAACTTGCCCACCGGGGCCAGCAACGTCGGCACCGCCACCGCCGCAAAGGCCCCGGCGGACGGCTATACGTTGCTCATCGTGACTCCGAGCTTCGTCATCAATCCGAGCCTCTATGCCAAGCTGGCGTATGATCCGGTCAGGGATTTCACCGCGGTCGCATTGGCGGTGACGTCGCCTCACGTCTTGGTGGTCAATCCTTCGTTCCCGGCGCACAACGTGAAGGAACTGGTCGCGCTGGTGAAGGCCAATCCCGGCAAGTACAGTTACGCATCCGCCGGTACGGGGCAGTCGGCGCAGTTGGCCGCCGAATTGTTCAAGCTCGCCTTCGGGCTCGACCTTCTGCATGTGCCGTTCAACGGCGGTGCTCCGGCAATGAATTCGACGGTCGGCGGGCATACGCCGATCGCGTTCAACGCGTTGCCGTCCGCCGCGGCGCTCATCAAGGAAGGCAAGCTGCGTGCGCTCGCGGTGACGAGCGGCCAGCGCGCTCCCGAGTTTCCCGACGTGCCGACCTTGGCGGAGGTGGGCGTTCCAGGCCAGGAGTCCCTGTTCTTCCAGGGCGTCGTGTCTCCGGCTGGAACGCCGAAGGAGATCGTCGACCAGCTCTATCGGGAGATCGCCAGGATTCTGGCGCGACCCGAGGTGAAGGAACGCCTTGCGGCAATTGGCTTCGGCGTCTCCATCAGCTCCCCTGAACAGTTCCAGGCCCAGATCAAATCGGAAATGGAAAGATGGGCGAAGGTCATTCGTGACGCGAACATCAAGCGAATCGAATGATCCGGAGGAACACACATGAAAGGAGTGAAGGATTCGAGCGGGTTATACGAGGTGGAGCGTCGAGCCTATCACGCTGCGCGTCCTGGCTTTCGCATCGCTGAATTGCAGATCAGCCCTACGCAAAAGGTGCCGTGGCACTATCACACCAACGTCCATGACACATTCTACGTCGTGACGGGAGCCATTCGCATCTTTCTCCAGGGTCCCAAGGAAGAGGTGCGACTGACGGCAGGACAGACTTATTCCGTCCCGCCGAAACGCCCGCACCTCGTCACCAACGCCGGTGATGCGTCTGCCGTGTTTCTGGTCCTGCAGGGTATCGGTGAGTACGACTTCGTCCCGTTGGCCGATGCGCGAACCGGCGAACGCGGACGCAAAAATTCGGACGTTAAAAAGTCGCTCTGACTTTTCCGCTTGAGGGCGAATGAGGGCAGGAGCGCGTTCCGACGCTCGCTGCCGCTCACATGCGCCGCAAGAAGACGCCTTAGCGCAGCGTCCCGCGGACCGCACCAGCTAGTTCGCGGCGAAGCAGTAGAATAAGCCGTTGCCGCCGGTGCTTCTCAGATCGTTCTGGCTGCAGCCGCCGTCGGGTCCGCGCGAGGGATGCGACGAATTCCACGACTTGGACGCGGCGTCGTCGCGCAAGCCCTTGCGGTCGCTGTGGCCGACCATGGCTGCGCCTTGGGTGCTGCTCGTCCAGTTGCGGCAGGTTCTGTCCTCACCGGGCGCAAAGGCCCGTCCGTCCATCTGCGAGCCCGTAAGAACGTCGTGAGCATTGGGCGTGTAGCCAACGCCGGCAACCACGGTCCCGCGCTCGGTCAACGACATCTGCATGCCGAGTTTGTTGTTGTCGCCATGAAGATCGTCGACGTTTTGGGCGACGACCTCGTTTTTGAAATTCTGCCAGGGGCCGCGTCCGATGCGGTCGCGGGCATTGACGGCTTGCGCGCCGTCGGCTGCCTGGGTGCTGAGGTAGGCGCGCCAGGTCTTGTTGCCCGCGCCCGCCGCCTGGGCCAGGGTCTGGCACTGACGATCGGCTCCTTCCAGGCCGCCGAGGTCGGCGCCTTTGCCCGGCCCGCTGCTGGTGATGAAGAAGGTCATGTTCGGAGACTGCGGCGGCGGTTGCTGTGCCAGGCTCGCGTTCGAGCCCAGCGTCGTAACCGCAACCGACGCAACAATCGCGAAGAGATTGGCCTTGGACATGTCGCCCTCCCGGTTCGAGCCGGCGCGCCGCTTTTGGCGCGCCTTGCAAGAATTTAGCACGAAATCCGATCGCGCCAACGGCGATACGTCGCGCCTGGATGACGCAGCCGCTGTCACCCAGCCGTCACGAAGGAACAATAGGTGTGATTGCCCACACAATTGGAGGATTACATGCGCCGTTTCCTTGCCGCCGCGGCTGGCATTGCGATTTCGATGGTCTCGGCCGGTCACGCGCAGACGGTCTATCCGATCGACCGAGCCGATATTTTGGTCGGTGCCCGGTTCGACTTCAAAGTCGAATTTGCAGGCCTTGCCGATCCGACGAAGGTCTCCGTGACGTTGAACGGCAAGGATCATGCCGAGCTTTTCGGCAAGGCCGCCACGTTTGTCGAGCGCGAGGACGGCAAGGATCAATCCGCCTTGATCCTGCGCGACGTATCACTCGCACAGCCCGGCGTTTATCGGCTGCGCGTCAGCGACGGGGCCAATTCCCGTGAACTTGAGTGGAACGTCTATGACAGCGGGCCGCGCAGGGCGAAGAACGTCATCTTGTTCATCGGCGACGGCATGTCGCTTGCCCACCGCGTGGCGGCGCGCGTGCTCGCGAAGGGCATCGCCGAGGGCAAGGCGCGCGGGAAACTCGCCATCGACGACATGCCGCATATGGCGCTGGTTGCGACCGCGGGCAGCGACTCGATCATTACCGACTCGGCCAATTCCGCCAGCGCTTATGCGACCGGCCACAAGTCGGCGGTCAACGCCATGGGGGTCTATGCCGATCGCACCGTCGACCCGCTCGACGATCCCAAGGTCGAGACCATCTCCAGCCTGATCAAACGCAGGCATGGGATGGCGGTCGGCATCGTCACCAATACCGAGATCGAGGATGCCACCCCCGCCGCGATGGTGGCCCACGTGCGCCGGCGCAGCGAATACGACCGCATCGTGGAGCAATTCTTCGCCGCCAAGCCCGACGTCATCATGGGCGGTGGCCGCGCGAACTTCCTGCCGAAGTCCGTGGAAGGCGGCAAGCGCAGGGATGATTCCGACTTCGTCGCTCAATTTCGCGACGCAGGCTACGGCGTGGCGTCGACCGGTCCCGAAATGACGTCGCTTGCCGACGATGCGAAGACGACCAAACTTCTCGGGCTGTTCACGCTCGGCAACATGGATGGCGCTCTCGATCGCAAGATTCTCAAAGGCGGCACCGTCGGCAAATTTCCGCAGCAGCCTGACTTGACCGAGCAAGTGAGCGCAGCGTTGAAGGTGCTCGCAAGGAACGAAGCCGGTTTCTTTCTGATGGTGGAGTCGGGCATGATCGACAAGTACACCCACCTCCTGGACATGGAGCGCGCGGTCTACGACACCATCATGCTCGACAACGCGGTGAAGCTCGCCCGCGATTGGGCGAGCGCACGGGGTGACGACACGCTCATTCTGGTCGTGGCCGATCATACCCACCCGATCGGTTTGGTCGGAACGATCGAGGACGACATGGCGTCGGTCCCCAATGTGCCGATGCGCGAGCGCGTGCGCGTATATGAGCGAGCCGGATTCCCCAATTATCCCACGCCGGACGCCGAGGGCTATCCGCCGCGCGTGGACGTCAGCCGCCGCCTCGCTTTGTTCTCGGCGAGCCTGCCCGACCATTACGAGACGTTTCGACCGAAGCTCGACAATCCCAACGACCCGACCGTGGCGGGCAAGGAGCCCGGCACCTACGTGGCGAACGAGCGCTACAAGAACGTTCCCGGCGCCGTCCTGCGCTTCGGCAACCTGCCGGCGATGATCAACGCCGACGTGCATTC
>VAZL01000838.1 GCA_005883445.1 Alphaproteobacteria bacterium
TGCCAATAGCCGCGCTCGTTGATGACGTCGTTCGCCGAGACATTCGCCCGCGCAAGGACGCTTGCTGTTCGTGGCGCGCTCTCGGGTTTCGAGATCGCGGACGCGACCTCATAACCAGCGGGAGCGGGCGCAGGCTCGGATGCCGCGGAGGCGGCCTCGGAAGTCTGCGTCGGCTTGGCCACCGGTTTAACCGCCGCGGACGCGAATTGATCGGTCGCCTTGGCGGGTTTGGCGGGCGGGAACGGCACCATGGCAACTTTTTCGACGCGCGATTCGGCGACGACGGTCGCCGGCTTCTCGGGCCGCGATTCGGGCGCCGCGGGCTTGCGCGCGTTGGCGGCGGCTGCGGCGGCTTTGACCGGCGGCGACGCAGCCGCGGTTGCGGCGTCCTGCGCCTCGTCTCTGCCGACGCCGAAGAGCTTGGCCAGCAAGCCGGGCATGCGGCTGCGCTGGCTCCCATCGGAGCCCGAAGCGCTGCCGAGCTGTCCCTTCGAGAGCACGCTCGCGAGCTGCGCCTCCGGCATGCGCGGCCAATGGCGCACGCTTCCGGTGTCCATGTGTACGAAAGGCGCGCCCGACGTGGGATAAAAGCCGACGCCGCCGCGTTGCGCCCGCAGGCCGGCTTCGCGCAACTACTCGAGCGATACGCCGGGAATGTAGAAGTCGATGGCCTTGCCCAGCATATGCTGGCTGAACTGGGCGACCCCGCTCGAGCGCCGCCGCAGCATGGCGTTGGTCTCGGGCGAGCGGAATCCGCATACGATCCAGATCGCTTCCTTGGCGCCGACCTCGCGATGAACCTCCCACAGGAGGTCGATCAGGTGGGGATCCATCCTGATCGCTTTTGATTCGCGCCAGTCGCGCAGCAGGTTGTCGATTTTCCTG
>VAZL01000818.1 GCA_005883445.1 Alphaproteobacteria bacterium
GATCGAGAAGACTTCGAGGTGCTCATGTCAACGGATCTCCCCGGTATCCTTATCGTCGATGACAATGAGGACAATCGGTACACGCTCGAACTGATGCTCACATCCGATGGTCACGAGCGGATCGCCAGCGCGGCCAGTGGAAGCGAGGCGCTTGCGCTGATCGAGAAGGAAAAATTCAGTTTGGTCCTGCTCGACCTGATGATGCCGGATATGAACGGGGATGAGGTTCTGAAACAAATCAAGAGCGATCCGGACAAAAGAGATATCCCGGTGGTCATGATCAGCGCCGACACGGACGCCGAGAAGGTTTCACAATGCATCGAGCTCGGCGCGGATGACTATCTGCCCAAGCCGTTCAATCCAACGATCTTGCGCGCGCGGATCGCGGCGGCGCTGCGCAGGCACTCGCTGCGAGCGCTGGAAAACGAGTATGTGGGCAGGATCGAGACCGAGAAGCGGCATTCGGAGAATCTTTTGCGCAACATCCTGCCCACCGTCGTTTTTGCCGACATCGTCGGCTTCGGCAAGATCACGGCCCGCATGAAGGCCTACGAGATCGTCGGTTGCCTCAATCAGTTGTTCAGCGAATTCGACAAGCTCGCCGAAGATGCCGGCATCGAAAAGATCAAGACGATCGGCGACAATTACATGGCGGTGTCCGGCGTGCCGACGCCGCGCGGCAATCACGTCCGCATGGCGGCGAAATTCGGCCTCGACATGATTGCTGCGACCACACGGTTGCGCTCACGGCTGCCGGTCCCGTTTTCGATCCGGGTCGGCCTGCATTCCGGGCCGGTGATGGCAGGGGTCATCGGCACGCGCAAGTTCGCCTACGACGTGTGGGGCGACACCGTCAACATCGCCGCGCGGCTCGAGGCGGCGAGTGCGCCCAATCGCGCGCTCGCGTCCGCGGCAACCGTCAAAGGGCTGGGAAGCGATTACAGCTTCGACGGCCCGCACAAGGTCGACAACAAGGGAGATCGCCCGGTGGAGGCATTTTTCTTAAATCCTCGACCTTGACGCGGCAGGGCGCGTTCGGCGCGCGCTGCAAACTCGATCTGGGCGCGGTCGCGCAGTGAATGCGCGTCGTTCAACATCAAAGTACGAGAAACGTGCCTCATATTCGACCTGCGTCCCGTTGCCGCGGACGGACCCAGGCTCAGTCCTGCTTCGCGCCGTCAGCTTGGTTCGCATCTTTCACGCCGCCCGCCTGCGCTTTGTATTGATCGATAATTCCCTCCAGACGCGTGATGTTCTGCAGCAGGCGCTCGGTGCTCAACCGCAGGAAGTAGTAGCCGAACTCCGGATTCTGGAAGTAAATTTCGAGCAGCCGGTCATAGGTGATGGCCAGCACTTGCCCATCCTCGGTGCATTCGAGCGACTGCGTGCGCCGGTTGTCGGGTGAGAGAAAACCAAGTTCGCCTACGAGCCGCCCGGGCGGGAGCTCGATACCCAATTCCGTCACCAGAAATTTTCCGGTCACCGTAAAGAACATTTCATTGGCTCGGTCCCCTTTGCGGCCGTACTTGCGCCGGGTCATGAACGGCTTGAGCCAGTCCATGGACAGATCACCCCCTGCGGCGATCCGCGCCCTCTTCACGAGTTTGAGCATCTGACCGAGGCGGAAAATGTTGATGGGCAGCAGCAGAATATATAACATGAGAGTGGTCACCGTGCCGGACAGCACGCCATAGCCGATAAAGAACACATCGCTGATAATGCCGGTCACCCGCAGCGGCACCATTGTCCGCATCAAGAGTGTGGCGACGAAAAAAATCGCGCCGATCAGGGCCAACATATTTGCAATCGTGATGGATGCCAGCGCGATATCCACGAGACGCTGGAACAGCGCGTCGTACGTGATGTTGTCCGCGTCAAGCTTGAGGTGAGTCAGCACCTTTGCGAGGATGTCCTCCATCGCTGCCTCGACCGCCCCATTCGCTTGCGCCGCCAGAACCAGATCACCGAGGGTCATGTTTCAGTATTCCTGCTCACAAACGAGAAATGCGCACGGTGGGGGAGGGGGCGCTCTATGCTGCGAGCGGGGAACGCCCCTATGCCACGCATTGGATCGGATACGCCTGTAACGTACTGATGGAATTACACGATCCATGCGCGCAATCAACGCCCCCGCTCGCTCGCCTGGCAGACGGGATGCGGCCACGACCTCGAGCGAAACTGTGCCAGCTTTTGTGAGGAGTACGGGAGCGACGATGCAGCAGGCGGGAAATGTGAACGTTATCGTCGGCATGGCCGCGATGGTTGCCGTGTTGGCGGCGGCAACGCCGCAGGCATCGGCGGTGGACCTGCTCAAGCTCGCCACCGCCCAGCGCGGGGCTTGGGAGTCGGCGCCACCGGAGCTCGGCCAGTCGGTCGGCATCTTCGCGAAGCACGGAATCGACCTCGACGTGGTCTACACTCGAGATGGCGAGGTCGAACCGTCCGTCACGTCGGGCGGCACCGACGTGGGAGTGGGCGTTGGCACGATTGGAGTGCTGCGCGCCTACGCCAAAGGCGCCCCGGTGCGGGTGATCGGAGCGAATATGACCGGCACTGCCAATTATTGGTATGTCCAGGCAAACTCGCCCATCAAGACGGTCAAGGACATCAACGGCAAGACCATCGCTTACTGGACCAGTAACCCGGCCAGTCGGTACGACGTGTTCGACCTCATCAAGCAATACAGCCTTAAGGCACGTCCGACGATAATCGGGGGAGCGGCGGTGACGTTCAACCAGGTGATGTCGGGTCACGTCGACGTTGGCTGGGCGGAGGCCCCATTTGGGGTCGAGGCCGTCGAGCAGGGGAAAATTCGTGTCGTGGCGCGCGCGATCGACATTCCCGCAATCCGACGCGACACGGTGCGCGTCGTGATCACCAACGTGGACACCCTGCAGAAACGTAAGGATGTTCTTGCACGCTTCATGCAGGCCTATCGCGAGACCATCGACTGGATGTATTCCGACCCTGCCGCGCTCAAACGTTACGCCGAGTTCGCCGGCGTATCGGAAGCTTTCGCTCAGCGCCTGCGCGATGAATTCTTCACGAAGAACATGCTGTCGCCGGACAAGATCGTCGGTCTCGATGCCGTCATGAAGGAGGCGATAACCTCGAGATATCTTCAGACGCCATTGGCGAAAGGGCAGATCAGCGAATTGATTCAAATTCCGCCGCCCGTGCGCTAGTGCTCCGCGTGTCCCGGACGCAGTGCGGCGCGTAACGAAGTGACCATCATTGTTCGTCCGCAAAGCGATCAATCGGCCGGTTGGGAACGATTATGGACTCTCAGCGCGGCAAGCCTGCGATCGCGCCAACGCATGCGCGCGGCGACTTGATCGGGCGTGAGGACTTTGTCCCATTGCGCCAAGATGCGACCGAGGTTCTCGCCCTCGTAGATCGCGGGATTTGCCGCGCTCAACGCGCTCAGGCTCGCGCCGTAGCGCCGGCAATAATCCGGTATGCCGCGTGCCGCGTTGAGCTCGATGGTCTCAAACGGCCCCATGAATGACCAGCGCAAGCCCAAGCCGTCCTTCAGCGTCTTGTCGAGATCCTGCGGC
>VAZL01000120.1 GCA_005883445.1 Alphaproteobacteria bacterium
GACATGGGGTTCCACCCGCCGGCGTGTGGTAACCCGCGTTACAGGCGAGGTCAAATCGCCCAAGCGAGATGAGCGCCTCGCGACCGGTCATCGGCGGACGCTGCCTGCCTGCGGGATGACCGGCACTGACCGTCAGGCGTAGCGCGTGAGCCGGCTGCCCGCGAATACATACACCACGCCCTGATCGACGGAGTAATGGGTCGCGTCCTGCGGCGGCGCGAGGCCGAGATGTGCGATCAGCGCGCGCGCGGTGCCGCCGTGGGCAGCGACGACCGTGTCCCTTTCGATGGTCTCGTACCATTGGCGGATTCGAACGGCCACTTGCGCATAACTTTCCCCGCCGGGCGGCGTGAACGCCCACTTGTCCAACTCCCGCGCGGCAATGACGTGCTTGTCCCGAGCCATTACCTCCGGATAGGTCAGCCCTTCCCATTCGCCGAATGCGATTTCGGCAAGTTGTCCTTCGACCGCGTAACCCGCGGGCTCGAGCCCGAGTGTCGCGCGCACAATCTCCATGGTCTTGCGCGCGCGCACGAGCGGACTTGAGACGTAGTCGAAGCTTTCCGGCGCGCGATGATCGCGGCGGAACAGGTGCTGCAGGATCGCCGCGCAGCAAGCAGCCTGCGCGCACCCCGCCGCGTTGAGCGGCACGTCATGCCGACCCTGAAGCCGTTGTTCGAGATTCCAATCTGTGAGGCCGTGACGAATGTAGTAGATGACGGGTCGCGACAAGAGTTCATCCACCTCTCAGACCGGGAACGGTATCTCCGCTCTCGCCGGATCCGGCAGCCGGACGCGGCGCGCCGATGCCCCGCCCGCACCGCTTCGGAACCGAGCCCGCTTTGCTGCGGTCATTCCTTGTCGACGACGATGTCGGGCGCGTCGGGATGCTTCATTCCGACGATGTGATAGCCGGCATCGACGTGATGAATCTCACCCGTGACGCCGCGAGAGAGATCGCAGAGGAAATACACCGCGGTGTCGCCGACTTCCTCGATCGTCACGCTCCGCCGCAGCGGCGCATTGTTCTCGTTCCATTTGAGAATGTAGCGAAAGTCGCCGATGCCCGACGCCGCCAGCGTCTTGATCGGACCGGAGGAGATGGCGTTGACGCGGATGTTCTTCTCGCCCAGATCGGCAGCAAGATAGCGTACGGATGCCTCGAGCGCTGCTTTGGCGACTCCCATCACGTTGTAGTGCGGCATCCATTTCTCGGCGCCGTAATAGGTGAGCGTGAGCAGCGCGCCGCCTCGCGGCATCAGCTTCTCCGCGCGTCGGGCGAGCGCAGTGAACGAGTAGCAGCTCACCAGCATCGTCTTGGAAAAATTGTCGGGCGTCGTGTCCACGTAACGCCCGGACAGCTGATCCTTATCGGAGAAGGCGATGGCGTGCACGAGAAAATCGAGCGCGCCCCATTTCGCTTCGATGGCAGCGAAAGCCGCGTCGACGGTGCCCGATTCGGTCACGTCGCAATGGCCGATCACCAGCCCGCCGATCTCTTGCGCCAGCGGTTCGACCCGCTTCTTCAACGCCTCGCCCTGATAAGTGAAGGCGAGTTCGGCGCCCTGTCCATGGCAAGCCTTTGCGATACCCCAGGCGAGCGAGCGGTTGTTGGCGACACCCAGGATCAAGCCGCGCTTGCCGCGCAAGAGACCCGAGGCTTCCGGCATGATCTTCCTCGCTGCGCCGCCGACCGCGAGTCTCCCTATGACACAGGGCAACGGACCCCACAAGCAACCGCCATTTGCCGCCATTTTCGCACCATCCAGCCGGGGGAATATGGTTGCGGGCAAAGTGTTTGTCCGGGTGATATGGTTCACGGGTAAGGATCCGCGAACACGATATCGAGACTGTTGGTGGGTCGTGGCAATCGGCGATACCCCGCGGCGAGCTGGGAGGGAGAGTGCGTTGGGCGGATTCCGTCAAGGGATCGAGAGTGCGATTCCGGCATTGCGACGGTATGCGCGGGCGCTCACCCGCAACGTCGAGCTTGCGGACGACCTCGTCCAGGACACGCTGGTGCGGGCGCTGCGCTCGGAGCACCTATTTCATGGCGGCGACATCCGCAGCTGGCTCTACACCATCCTGACCAATCTCAATCGCAACCGGCTGCGCGCGTTGGCACGACGCCCCGCCCTGCAGGCGATCGACGACAACGATGCGCCCGCGACGGCGGGCCCGGAGGCCGGAGCTCGTGATATCGAGCGGGCGCTCGCGTCGCTGGTGGAGGATCAGCGCACGGCATTACTGCTCGTCGTGCTCGAAGGCCTCACCTATCGCGAGGTCGCCGAGGTGCAGGCAGTGCCGATCGGGACGGTGATGTCGCGCCTCGCGCGCGCACGCATGCAGATCAAGGCCTATCTCGATGGCGAGCGCCCCGCGCTTCGCCGCATCAAATAAGTCGAGGAAGAAGACGATGATCGATCGAAATTCACCCGTGACCGAGGACGAGCTTCACGCCTATGTCGACGACGAGATTGCGGCGGATCGCCGTGGCGCCGTCGAGGCCTGGCTTGCCTCCCATCCGGAAGATGCCGCCCGCGTCGCCCAGTGGCGGGCGCAGGCCGATGCGATCCGCGCACGCTACGGCATGCTCGCCTCCGAACCGGTCCCGGCACGCTTCGACCTGGACAAGCTCGCCCGCGGCGCACGCTCCTGGCGCGCAGTTGCCGCCGCGGCGGTGATCGCGGCGTTTCTCGCCGGCGGCGTCGTCGGCTGGATGGCACATGGGGCATCGGCGGCGGCGCCAAGCCGCTTCGACACGTTCACCGCGCAGGCGCTCGATGCCTACAGGGTCTACGTTGTCGAGGTGCGTCATCCGGTCGAGGTTACCGGCGGCGAGCGGCCGCATTTGGTGCAATGGTTGTCGAAACGCCTCGACTACGAACTTCGGATACCAGAGCTCGAGCCGAGCGGATTGAAGCTGGTGGGGGGACGGCTGCTGCCGGGTCCGTTCGGCCCGGCGGCATTCTGCATGTATGAAGGCCCCTCCGGCGAGCGCTTTACTATCTACTATGCGCGCACGGATTCGCCGCAGACTGCCATGCGTTACCGCGCGGCCGATCGCTTCGCCGCCGTGTATTGGGTCGAGCACGGGCTCGCTTACGTGGTGAGTGGACCCGCCGACCGCGAGCGTCTGCTCAACGTCGCGCAGGCCGCTTACGACCAAATCGACAAGGGCACACCGCAGGCAAGGCCGTGACGCGTCATCTCGCCACGGCCGACGTGTACGGGGTTCTTCGAGCGTCGTTTTGCGTCACCCCATGTCCTTCCGCGGATCATGGGGTTTTGTCTTTCGCCATTTGCGCATGAGCTCTTCGAGCTCCATATCGCTGCCCTCGGGCAACACGATACGCACGGCGGCGAGCAGATCGCCTTTGCCGTCTTTGGCGGGAAAGCCCTTGCCTTTGAGACGGAAGGTGCGGCCAGAGCTGGTGCCGGGAGGAATGGCAAGCTCGACCGCGCCCTCGAGCGTCGGCACGCGCACCTTGGCGCCGAGCACCGCCTCGTAGAGCGTGATCGGCAGCTCGAGCCGCAAATCGCCACCCGCGCGCGTAAACAGCGGATGCGGCGCGATGGAGACTGCGATCAGAAGGTCGCCGGCACGGCCGCCTGCGCCGGGGACCCCTTGCCCTTTCAGCCGGATGGTCTGGCCGTCGTTCAGCCCGGCCGGGATCTTCACGTCCACCTCCCGCCCGGTCGGCAGCTTGACGCGCTTGTTCGTGCCCCTGGCCGCTTCCGGCAACGTGATGGTCAGCGCGGCAGTGATGTCCTGACCAACACCGAGATCCTCCTCGAAGTGGGAACCACCCGGCCGCCCTGAACGTGCCGCAGCCCCGAATGCTTCCTTCAAAATATCCTCGAAGCCACCGAAGCCCCCAAATCCGCCGCCGGCGCGGCCGCGGGCGTGTTGAAAGCCGTCGCGTCCAAAGTTGAAAGTCTCGAACATACCTTCGCGGCCGAAGCCGCCGCCCGGGCCACGCCCGGCGCCGAAACCTTCGAACCCCTGGAAACGCGGCTTGCCCTCGGCATCGATCTCGCCGCGATCGAAGGCTTTGCGCTTGTCCGCCTCGCCCAGAATTTCATAAGCAGCGTTCAACTCGGCAAAGCGCGCCGCGGCCCTCGGGTCGTGCTTGTTGGCGTCCGGGTGCAGCTTCTTGGCCTGCCGGCGGAAAGCGCTCTTGATCTCGGCGGCACTCGCGCTTTTCGACACCCCCAGGACGTCATAGGGGTCACGCATCCTCAATCCCTCTCAGGCAGGTCGCCACTCGTTATGCCGGGCATCGCCCCAACTTCCTGCTCAATAATGTGGGGAGCACTGCCGTCGACTGCAACGAGGGAGGCCAGCGGGATGGCTCGAGCCCGCGGGCGCGACCGCTTACGCCACCCGACAATGCCGGGGTTTAGACGCGCTTTTAAGCCTGCTTGCGGCAATGGTGGAAGCGAGATTTTGCGTCCAAACGCGCTCTCCATCTAGAGTGAATGCCTGCCGGGGCAGGCAAAGCCCAGGGGGCAAGATTGCACAAGGGGGATGAATGTCGCGCGTCAAGCTCACCATCGCCACCACCGACTATGATCATTTCCGAGACTTCCGCCTCGGTATCGTCAGTGCCGAGGGCATCGACCACACCTGGCTCACGCTCGGACACCATGAAGTGTTCGCGCGCTTTACCTTCAACCGCGAGTGGGAGGTGAGCGAGCTGTCGTTTGCGAAGTTCTGCGCGCAGGTGACGCGGAAAACACCCGACATTATCGGCCTGCCGGTCGTCTGTTCGCGCCTCTTTCGATTCTCGTCCTTCTACGTGAATAAGAGGAGCAAGATCAAAACAGCGGCCGATCTCAAGGGTAGGACGATCGGCTCGCCCGAATGGGCCCATACGGCCGCAGTCTATATGCGCGGCTGGCTCAACGACGAGCACGGCATCGGGCTGCGCGACGTCCACTGGTACCAGGCAGGCGCCAACGAGCGCGGCCGCGTCGAGAAAGTCGAACTTGATCTTCCAAAAGGGGTGAAGCTCACGCGTGTCAACGATAAATCTTTGAGCGAGATGATCGCGTCGGGCGAGATCGACTGCGCGCTGATTGCCCGTCCGCCGAACTCCTTCCTGCAGGGCCATCCGGACGTGGTGCGCTTGTTTCCGAACTATCTGGAGATGGAGGAGGCCTACTACGAGCAGACCAAGGTCTGGCCCATCATGCACATCATCGCGATCCAAAGGCGGGTGCTCGACGAGCATCCCTGGGTCGCGCGCAATCTTTACAACGCCTTCGTCGAGTCCAAGCGCCGCAGCCTCGAGCGCCTGCTCGATCCCGCGGTCTCGCGCTATCCGCTCGCCTGGCTTCCGACCTATGCGCGCAAGATGGCCGACCTGTTCCACGGCGACCCTTTTCCTTACGGCATCGAGGAGAACCGGCCGACGCTGGAGCAGTTTCTGCGCTACACCCGCGAGCAGGGGATCGCGCACCGGCACGCCGCGCCCGAGGAGATTTTTCCCAAAGGCATCATGACCTCGGTCAGAGTGTAGCGCGAGTGCGCTCGCTTGGGTCGCGTTCCGGGTGCTGGACCGCGCCAGCGTACCACGACGGGTTTACGCGCGCCCCGAGCCTGCCCTACGCCGTACGCCTGCCTGCTGGAATCTTGCGAACTCGAATGTCGTGACGGCCAGCGGCGCGCCGGCGGGAACATGGACCGCGCTAGGTATTGTTCCAAGGCCGCAAATTGCGCACTTCCCACTTGCCGTGCTTGGCCCGGCAGGCGGCACCCTGCAACCATGACTCGCTGCCATCCTTCACGTAGCTCGCGAGAAAATCGCGGCACGTGATCCCATCCTGGCTATAGACCGAGGCGAGTGGCGTGACTGTGCCGCGGGCCCCGGTCTTCGGATTCTCCCAAGGCACGCTGCTATGCTTGCCGCCCTTGATCAAGACCTCGCTCACGGCGGCACGGGCGATGGCGAGATCGGCCTCGGCTGGCATCTCAGCCGTCGCTTTGGGCTCGGCGGCTCGGGGCGAGTCGCCCTGGTCGGGCACGCCGGCATCCTTGTTCGCATGCAGGCCGTCGAGCTGATAGGAGACACTGCAGCCGCCGCCAATCAGGGCAAACGCCAGAAGCCACGCGCCCGCCTGGAGGCGCCGTACCGCGTGCCATGAGCGCGACGTTCCTCTATAACGGGCCTGCCGGAACAGCGAGCTTGGCGCCGACGCCATTACCCGGGACTCCGCGGAATGTCTGAATCAGCTCCGATAGAACACCCGAGCGGGTTAACAAGTGGTGATTTCACCGAGGCTGAGGACCCTTTGCGGCTGTTTGCCACGTGGTTCGAGGAAGCGACGCGGAGCGAGCCGCGCGATCCCACCGCCATGTCGCTAGCCACCGTCGATGCGGACGGCCTGCCCAATGTGCGCATGGTGCTCATGAAGAGCTTCGGTGAGCGGGGTTTTGTATTTTATACCAACGTCGATAGCAAAAAGGGTCAGGAGTTGGATCGAGACCACAAAGGCGCACTCCTTTTTCATTGGAAATCGCTCAATCGGCAGGTGCGACTGCGTGGCCCCGTGGAACGGATCGAAGATGCGGAAGCTGATGCCTATTTTGCGACGCGCCCGCGCCTCACCCAGATCGGCACCTGGGCCAGCAAGCAGTCGGCACCGCTCGAGAGCCCGCGCGCGTTCGAGAAAGCGATCGCGTTTTACGCCGCGAAATTCGTGGTGGGAGCTATACCAAGACCGCCGAATTGGACCGGCTACCGCTTGCGACCGCTGCTCATCGAGTTCTGGCAAGACCGGCCATTCCGGCTACATGACCGGGTCGAGTTCCGGCGCGACACGCTCGAGGCGCCCTGGCAAAAGACGCGACTCTATCCGTAATGGCGTTTCCGGCCGCACGGAAGCTGGTCACGCCCAGAAAACGCAACTGCATTGCAGCGGTTTGTGGTTTCGCCGGAATGCAAACCGCTTTAGCATTAGCAAGGTTTTGGGATTTTGATCTTCATGGCGACGCCGCACTCGAACCAGCCGCCGAACCAGCCGCGCCGCGCCCTCCTGCTCACCGGAGCGAGCCGTGGCATCGGCCATGCCACGGTTAAGCGATTTTCGGCAGCCGGGTGGCGCGTCATCACCTGCTCGCGCCACCCGTTCCCGGAGAACTGCCCGTGGGAAATGGGACCCGAAGATCATATTCAGGTCGATCTTGCCGATCCCGACCGCACGCTCTCCGCTATTGCGGACATCAAGGAGCGGCTCGAGAACGGCGAACTGCATGCCCTCGTCAACAACGCCGCGATCTCGCCCAAGGCCAACGGCGGCACGCGCCTGTCCTCGATCGATACCACCGTCGATGTCTGGGACCATGTGTTCCGGGTGAACTTCTTCGCACCGATCATGCTCGCGCGCGGCCTGTTGGAGCAGCTCAAAGCCGCCAAAGGCTCCGTCGTCAACGTAACCTCCATCGCCGGCTCGCGGGTTCATCCCTTCGCGGGCGCGGCGTACGCCACTTCAAAAGCGGCGCTGGCGGCGCTTACCCGTGAGATGGCGTCCGA
>VAZL01000819.1 GCA_005883445.1 Alphaproteobacteria bacterium
CATTGCCAGCACGACCAATGAATCGAGAGCCTTTCCGGGCCGACCCCGGCAAAGGCGAGTCGGTTGGGCCATCATGAATCCGTCACGCCCGCTGGTGGGTGCTTCGGCCGCGCTCCCGCTCGACCAGGTCGCAGCTAGTCGGAGTTACGAACGCAGCACGAATAATAAGCGTTCGAAAAGCCGACGATTTCGCGTGCCTGCCTTGGCTAACGGCATATTTGGATTGCTCGTACTCGCTTTATTGTTCGTGTTTCTCTACGGACCAGACAAGCTCGTGGAGACAGTTTCGCCTGGTTATATGTGCAACCAGTCGGCGTCCGAAGCTATCAAGGTGGTGCGCAGGGATGCTGTAGGGCTGCTTAGTTTTGGCGATTTCCTTGCTACGAGAGCAATAAACTTGAATGTGCCAGAACCTCTGCTTCTCAGCATATTCAAGATGGATACTGCAACTACCCGTAAAGTTGGTAGGGTAACCTATTGCACTGGAATCGTGACCATCGGCTTGAGCCCGGAATTTGAAGCAGCAGCAGAGCAGGCAATTATCGATTACGCCAAGAAAGAGGCCAAGGACGAAGCAAGATACAAATTTCTGGCGGAGCCGACACTTGCAGCATTTAGGAAAACAAGAGGGCAGTTGCCACGTCAGGCACTCAAGGTTCAGTATAGCGCGCAAATTCTCGACAATGGAAATTGGTCTATCCAAGACGTATCAGTAAATCTGCTGTCAACAAGGTAACGACTAGGTCACCACAGTTGGCGGCTTTAACGCACCACCCGGATGCCCTGCCGCAGCGTGATCCGCGTCGTCGGCCAGCGCGTAACTTGCGTGGTGGCCGCTGATGACCCAAAGCGGACAAACGTCATATGACGTTCTCGCAGTGCGGCGTTTTTGGCACAACCAAGAAGGAGCTTGCCTTCTCGCCGCCTGCATGGGCATTCTCGGCCCTTCTGGTCGTTGAGGGTCGTTCAAATGCTTGGCACATTTCTGATCGGCCGCTGCGCCCGCGGGGCCGGCGCCGCGACACTCTTTTGCGCAGCATTGCTGGTGGCGGACGCGGCGCACGCCGCGAGGCACGGCGCCTCGCACGCAAGGCGCGCCGCCTCGCACGCCGCGACACCGGCGCTTGATGCGCAAGCCATCGACAATGCGCAGTTCTCCGTGCCGTCGGGCAAGGGCCGGGCGCGTGCTCCGAGCGCCGCGACGATCACAAAAGAGGAAATACTGCTCGATCGCGCGGACTTTTCCCCCGGCGAGATCGATGGCGTGGCCGGCAGCAACGATAAAAAGGCGCTCGCCGCCTTCCAGCAGGCAAACGGGCTCAAGCCTACCGGCCGCCTCGATGCGCAAACCTGGGATCGCCTGACCGCGACATCCAGCGAACCGGCGCTGATGGAGTACGAAATTCAACCGGCAGACGTGAAAGGCCCTTTCAACAAGACGATCCCGCAGTCGTTTGAGAAAAAAGCTGAACTGAAAACTCTCAACTACACCAGCCCGCGTGAGCTGCTGGCGGCAAAATTCCACGTCGCCCCCGCGCTGTTGACGCGGCTCAATCCGAAAGCGTCGTTCGAAACGGCCGGCACCAAAATCGTGGTGCCGAATGTCGCGAGGAAGCCGTCGCATGACAGGGTCGCCGAGGTCGTGGTGGACAAATCAGCACTCACCGTTCGCGCGTTGGACGCCAATGGAAAGCTGATCAGCTTTTATCCGGCGTCGGTCGGCAGCGAGGCTCGGCCGTCTCCGAGCGGTACGTGGCACGTTCGCTCGGTGGTGGAGAATCCCACCTACCACTACAGTCCGAAGCTGAAGTTCAAGGGAGTGAAGACGCAAAAGCCCTTCGACATCGCCGCGGGTCCCCTGAATCCGGTCGGCACCACGTGGATCGGTCTCGGCGACGACTACGGCATTCACGGCACTCCTGACCCGCAGAGCATCGGCAGGACCCAATCGCACGGCTGCGTCCACCTCACCAACTGGGACGCGCAGGCGTTGGCGAAGATGGTCCACAGGGGGACCAAGGTCGAGTTCATCAACTGAGCGCCGACGGAACGGTCAGACCGCGTCCGGCCGTGGCTCGTCGCCAGAACCCGCATTTCATTCCGCGCAATCCAGGCTGCAAGGTAGGCTGGATTTCTCTCGCAGCGCGCAGACGACGTGATCGAATAACAGCGCGGTTTTGCTGCACTGCATATGTCGCTTCCTGGCACTCAGCGGACATGCCAACGACGCCGAACGATGTCCGCTTTCGGGGCCAGGGCGGACAAGGCCTAAGAACGGCGTGAGGTCCGCTTATGACCCGAACCGGTCATAAGCGACAGAAATCAGTTGATTGCAATTTCGTCTTTGTAAGCCGTTCCGACAAATCATCAATGCCGGTGAGACCAATGCCATCGGCGGTGCAAGCGCGGCGAGTACGCATACGCGCGAGACCCAGGGGTATAGCGACCGTACTGGGTCTGTGCGCGATTCGCCTCCGTGCCG
>VAZL01000820.1 GCA_005883445.1 Alphaproteobacteria bacterium
AACGTAATCGAACAGGTCGTAATAGGCGTAGGGCCAGAACAGCGGTCCGACCCAGCCGATGACGAGACCACCGCGCCACCAAGGCCAGCTGGAACCGAAGAACCCGCCGTGGAATCGCGCCTGCCCGAATTGCGATCGCAAGGCCATGTTGGCGATGGCGCGGTTGCCGAGCACCCGGCGACCCGGATCGCCCGCGCGAGCCGCGGCACGCCCGAGCGTGTGGGTCGACGCGTGGGTGAACCGGTTGCCCGCGCCGCTGATGCGCGCCCCGCCGGTACGCGCCGAACGCCCAGCGAAACGGCTGCCTCTGACTGAATGAGCCGCAATATGCGCGCCGCGGCTGCGCGCCCCGCCAATATGCGCCGCCTTGGAGGAACGCACCCCACCGCCGCCATGTCCGCCGCCACCGTGCCCGCCGCCACCGTGCCCGCCGCCACCGCGGGCATCTGCTTCGAGTGTGAGAAGAGGCACGACGAGGAGCAGCACCGCGGCAATGCAGGCGCCGGCCGTCAAAACCGGCCTCACGGCCCTGCGGGACTGGGCGCGCGGCGCCGCCGACTGAGCCTTGGCATACTTCCGAAGAGCTTCTAATGCTGACACAGGCGTCTTCCTTCGGTCGGGCCGCCTGAAAATGTCCTACCCATTAGAACTCTGTCTTTTGCTAAGTGGTTCCACCCTTGTCGTGCGGACCAGATGTCCGCTGTGGGTCAAAAGCGGACCTCACGCCGTCCTTAGGCCATGTCCGCTTCGCCCTCGAAAGCGGACATCGAACGACACGACCGGCATGTCCGCTTAGTGTCAACAGCGGACTCATGCACCGCAGCAAACAGCGCTTTTTATTCGATCACCTCGTCGGCGCGCGGGAGGGTATAGTTCCATTCCGCCGCTTGCTGTGGTGTTCAACTTGTGTGATCGTCGGTTCGACACCCGCAGTGGATGTATGACATGGCATCTGATGAAGAAGTAGGGCGCCAAATCCTCAGCATTTTCATGCAGTACAAAGTTGGTGCGAGCGGCGTACTTCGACGCAATAATTTCATCGACGTGAGAGATGCCGATTTCCAACGAGGGTTGAACAAGGCTGTCGAAAATCGTTGGATCAAGATCAAATTGCGCGATCGCTACACCTACGAACTCACCGAAGCTGGTCTTGCTGCGGGATTGAACGCTGGGCTTCGGCCGAAGCCTTTAGGTTGACGCGCGCCAGGCGCTCATTTGGCCGGAGGTGGCGAAGGGAAGACATGGTCGCGCCAGTTGTGCCCAATCAGTTTGAGGTTGGCAAAAACAAA
This sequence comes from Alphaproteobacteria bacterium, assembly GCA_005883445.1. GTDB lineage: Bacteria > Pseudomonadota > Alphaproteobacteria > Rhizobiales > Xanthobacteraceae > VAZQ01. Next base: position 1,290 of record VAZL01000820.1, read on the forward strand.
ATCGTCCACAAACCGACGAAGGCGGCGTTTAGTTTCGACACAGGCCATACCACCTTCAAGAGCGTCGATTGGGGACGTGCGGGTGAGCAATTATCAACTGGCCAAGATTACCGAAAAGATGACGTAATGCGGGTTGCTCAGCAGATGTTGAGCAAGCTACCCAGGTAGACGGGCACGGTCGGCAGGGTACTCAAAGGCGAAAGCCGGCTCCGACCCTCCAACTACGGCCGTATGGTGCACCGCGTCGAACTCACGAGAAGCGCCATTAACGGTCATTGGCAAACCATCATTGATCATCCTGCCCCTGTGGAAAGCTCGAACAGCGGGCATAGCTTGGTCCTGAGAGAGGCGCAGGCGTTGCAGTCCTACACGAACCGGCTATTGCTTGCGATGTCTGCAGCGATGGCTTGTCCATCAGGTCGGGTCGGCGAGCAGCTCGAGCGGCACGCCGATAAGCACAGGTTCCCGATGCGGATACGGCCGGGAGATAGGCCCCCGGTGCAGAGGTCCGTAAATCGCCCCTTAATGTGGAACTGCTGCAGGCACTAGAGGGTCGCTCGGGCAACT
>VAZL01000121.1 GCA_005883445.1 Alphaproteobacteria bacterium
CGAGGATGCGCGGCGGGTGCGCGAGGAATTCGATCCCAAGGAGATGGTCATTCCAGACCGTGTGGTAGGACTGAGCGACCTGATGCCTGACGCGGTCAAGTTCAAGTATTTGAGCCAGCCGCTGACCGCGAAGGAACTCGAGGAGCTGGTGCAAATTCCAAGGTAAGCATCGACGCCTTCGGCCGACGGTCATTCCGCCGGCGCTGCTGGCGCGAAGCCGGCCCATCGCACGGAGCTCACAATGATTCGCCTGAAGCTTTGGCGCGCGCTGGCGCTCGCCGTCTTCGCCGCCGCGCTGCCCGCCCACGCCGGCGAGGTCTACCAGATTTCCACCATCTCCAGCCTGCTGGCGGGCGGCTATGACGGCGATACCACCGTCGCCGAACTGCTCCGCCATGGCGGCTTCGGATTGGGGACCTTCAACGGAGTGGACGGGGAGATGATGGTGCTCGATGGCCGCGTGTACCGCGGCACGATCGACGGCCGTGCGCATGCGGTCGCCGACTCGGCGCTGACCCCATTTGCGGTGGTTGTCGTGTTCCGCCCGCAGGGGTCCGCCCCTGTCGTCGCCGGACAATCGCTGGAGCAATTGGAGGCGGCGCTCGACGCGCCGCCTTACAGCGCCTCGCGCGTGCTTGCGGCGCGCATCGACGGCCGGTTTCGAGCCATCGCCATCCGCAGCGAGCCCAAACAACAACCTCCTTATCGCCCCTTGCCCGAGGTGATCAAAGCGCAGCAGGTCGTCCACACCTTCGAGGAGGTCGACGGTACCCTGATCGGCTTCCGGTTCCCGGCCGCTACCACCTCCGTCAACGTGCCTGGCTGGCATTTCCACTTTTTGAGTGCCGACCGCAGCCGCGGCGGCCACGTCCTCGGCCTGACCACCGGCGCGGGTCTGGCCTGGCTCGAGGAATGCTCGGAGCTGCGCATCAACTTGCCCGCGCGGGCGCCGGAATCGAGCGCCGGCGCCGATGCAATCAAGGCGGTGGAACGCCCGCGGTGACTTCCCGCGCCCAGGTGCGCCTCCTCGGCACAAACCTAACGAGCGGCGCCGCCGAGCGGCCGCGTGCGAATACCACCCGCGCCGCTTTCTTTTGCGCCGCACCGAAAATAGGGGTTGGCCGCAATTCCGTTATTGTCCGCCATCGCGCGGCTCGATATAAGCTCGCCCCGCGAGCAGGGGGTTCGCTTCGCGCACGGGGTTGCAATGTCTTCGCAGAAGAATGGCGCCGCTATACTGGACAAGACCAAGGCCTACCGACCTACCGACAAAGAGCCCTTCATGAATGAGCGCCAGCGGGAGTATTTCCGCCAGAAGCTGCTCACGTGGAAGGAGGAGATCCTCAAAGAGGCCAAGGAGACGCTGGCCCATCTCCAGGCCGAGAACGAGAATCATCCCGACCTTGCCGACCGTGCGTCCTCGGAGACCGACCGGGCGATTGAGCTGCGCGCGCGCGACCGCCAGCGCAAGCTGATCGCCAAGATCGAGGCGGCGCTCGCCCGTCTCGAGGACGGCACCTACGGCTATTGCGAGGAGACCGGCGAGCCGATCTCGCTCAAGCGGCTGGAGGCGCGCCCCATCGCCACGCTATCGGTCGAGGCGCAGGAGCGCCACGAGCGGCGCGAGCGCATCTATCGCGACGAGTGACGGGTCACCGCGCGAAGGTGGCTCGCGCGTGACCCATGGCGATAGCGCACCGCCGGCAAGCCGCGCGATCGCTGGTCAGGGCTTGGACGGTCAAGGTTTGGACGGCGGCCGATTCAACAGACTCGCCATTTCCTGTTCGAGGCTGTCGTAGAACGATTTCTGCGGCGCAGGCTTGGCGTCGGCGCTCTTGCCGCGGGCGCCTCTTGCGGGATCCGCGGGCGTTTCGTCGCTCGCGGGCTCGCCCGACGTCTTCGGCGCCGGCGCGTCGGTCTTGAGCGGGCGGCGCAGCGCCGCGTCCGGGCGAGGAGAGGGCGCGGGCGTGGTGAGTGCCTCGCTTTCGGGAGCAGGCTCGCCCGCCGCCTTGGGCGCGGGCGGTGCCGCGCGGGCGTCCTCGCTTTTGGCCGGGCGCCGCAGCGCGGCCTCCAGCCGTTGCGCCATTTCGGAGAGGTTCTGGTCGGCTGGCGGCTTGAGCGGGAGGTCGCCAGCGCCCGCGGCAGCCGGCGGCGCCGGTTGCAGCCGCGGCGCGCGACGGGCCGGCTGTTCCGGCGGCTCGGGAGCGCCCGGCAGGCGCGACAATTCTTCCGCCAAACCGGCGAGCGGATCGGCGGTGCGCAGCTTGCGCTCGCGCGGCGCAGGAGCCGGCGACGGGACGGGAGGAGGCAGCGGCGGCGCTTCAGGCTCCACCGATGGCCGCTCTCCCGGCCACAGCATCGGCTCGTCGACCGTGGTCGACGGCCGCGGCTCCGCGCGCAGCGCGGGCTCGAAGCGTGCTGCCGGCTCGACCTTTGCTGCCGGCTCGACCTTTGCCGCCGGCTCGACCTTTGCCGCCGGCTCGGGTTGCAGCGGCCACATGGAATCTTCGCCGAGCGGGACCGCCCGCGGCAGCGTGTCGGCTGCGGCCGGCGGACGGGGGGCAGCCGCCTCTCGCAGCGCGGCCGCCGCGCGCACGATATTCTGCTCGACCACACCGTCGACCGCCGCCTGATCGATCACGGCGAGCCGCGGCTGACGGCCGCGCGCTGCGCCGCCGCCAAGGCGCCCGGCGCCCAACCGGCGCAACAGCCAGAACGCCAACGCGAGCAGGGCGAGCACCACGATCACGAAGAAAAGGATCTTGAGGCCGCTCTGTCCTTCGCCGAATAAGGTGTCCAACATCACTCCTCCCTGCGTCCCAGGGGTGCGGCGCGTCGCTCGGGCTTGCCCGAATGGTTAACGCCGCTGGCAATGCCAATGGCCGTCAATACTAACAAGAAATTAAGAAAGATAGGCCCCCAGGCGGCCCAACTCCATGCCTGAAAGCCTTTTCGTGGTAAACGCCGCTTTGATGGCCGTGGCGGGCCATGCGCCGCCCGCAGCCCGCCGTTAACCCTTGGCGTCGGCAAATCTGCCCGCTGGCGAAGTTCGCGCCTCGCGCGAGCCCGTCCTCAAGGCAGCTGGTGCCCCGTCGCGATGTTCCGGGCGCCTTGCGCCTGGCCGCGGGAACTCGCGGGCCGATCGCGCGAGCCCCTTGCGGGGACTCACCGGCTGGGGCACTCAGGACAAGGCGAACAATGCCGATTCCACGCCGGTCATGACGCAGCAGCAATCGTCCGACGACAATGCCCGCGCGCCGATCGATCGGAGCCGGGCGAGCCGCGGCGGCGGCAGTATCGGTCTCGTGCTGCTCATCGCGCTCGTGCTCGTCGGTGCCGCGGGCGCGCTGTTGTTGATCGGCCGCGCCAGGGCCGAGCCCTACATCCTCGCGCTGCTCGCGGTGCTGGCCACGCTCGGCGTGTTCCTGCTGTTCGCGCTCGCGGCCGGCATTTTGCGCGCCTCGGGTCGCGAGGCCGCGAGCCCGTTGCTCAAGGCGCTGGTCGATCATGCCAACGAAGGCATCCTGGTGACCGACCCACACGGCCGCGTCGTTTACGCCAACGCGGCCTATCTCGACCTGGTCGAGGCCTCCGGGCCGCAGGATGTGCGGCCGGTGGAGCGCGTGTTCATGGGCGATCCCGGTGCTTCGGAAGCCGTCTACCGCCTGCTCAAGGCGGCGCGCGAGGGGCGCCGCGGCCAGGAGGAAGTGCGCATCAGCGCGCACAAGGGCGCAAGCCAGCGATGGCTGCGTATCCGCGTGCGTCCGCTGGGCGAAGGCAAACGCGAATCCCGCATGACGGTCTGGTCGCTCGCCGACGTGACGCGCGAGCTCGAGCGGCACGAGAACGTGTCTCAGGAGCTGCAGCACGCCGTCGATTATCTCGACCACGCCCCGGCCGGCTTCTTCTCGGCCGAGGCCAACGGCAATATCGTCTATCTCAACGCCACGCTCGCCAATTGGCTCGACCACGATCTCGCGCAGGTCGGCTCCGCCGGCCTCAAGCTCGACGACATCGTGGCGGGCGAGGGCGCGGCGCTGCTCACCACGCTGGCGGCGGTGCCGGGCGACGTGAAGACCGAGGTTCTCGACATCGACCTCAAGACCCGCAGCGGCCGCACCGTGCCGGCACGGCTCTTCCACAAGGTCGCCTTCGGCGCCGACGGCGCGCCCGGCCCGTCCCGCACGCTCGTGCTCAACCGCGCCCGCGACGGCTCGATCGATCCGCAGCGCGCCGCCGAAGTGCGCTTCATGCGTTTCTTCCAGAACACGCCGATGGCGATCGCGACCGTCGACAAGCAGGGCCGCATCGCGGACTCCAATGCGCGATTTGCGCGCTTGTTCAATCCCGTGTTCATAGGCGAAGCCTCCGGCGATCGGTCGATCCTCGCCGTCGTCGCCGAGCGTGACCGCGGCGCGCTCGAAGCCGCCATCCGCAAGGCGGCGGAAGGGCAGGGCGAGATCGCCCCGGTCGATGCCGCGCTCGCCGGCGCGGGCGAGTGCTATGCGAGCTTCTTCGTCACCGCAATCGAGGATGAGAAGGAGCGCGATCGGGAGGCTGCGATCGTCTACGCGCTCGAGACCACGCAGCAGCGCACGCTCGAGAATCAGGTCAATCAGCAGCAGAAGATGGAGACGATCGGGCGCCTCGCCGGCAATATCGCCCACGACTTCAACAATCTGCTCGGCGCCATCATGATGGCGACCGACTTCCTGTTGAACGCGCACAAGCCTACCGATCCGTCGTTTCAGGACATCATGCAGATCAAGCAGAACGCCAACCGGGCGGCGAGCTTGGTGCGGCAACTGCTGGCGTTCTCGCGTAAGCAGACCATGCACCCGCAAGTGATCGACCTCGGCGAGGCGCTCTCGGACCTCACCGTTCTGCTCCGCCGTCTGATCGGCGAGAATGTGACGCTCGATGTTCCGCAGGTGCGCGATCTCTGGGCGGTGAAGGCCGACGTCGGACAGTTCGAGCAGGTGATCATCAATCTCGCGGTCAATGCGCGCGATGCCATGCCGTTCGGCGGCCGGCTCACGCTGCGCACCTCCAATGTGGGCGCCGACGCCGGCGCGCAGCACCGGCACAAGGAAATGCCGCTCGGCGAATACGTGCTGGTCGAGGTCGAGGACACCGGCAGCGGCATCGCGCCGGAGATCATCGACAAGATCTTCGACCCTTTCTACACCACCAAGGACATCGGCAAGGGCACCGGGCTCGGCCTCTCGACCGTCTACGGCATCGTCAAGCAGACCGGCGGCTTCATCTACGTGGAGTCGGAGGTCGGCAACGGCACCACCTTCCGCATTTTCCTCCCGCGCTACGTTCCGGGGGCCGACGACGTGGAGGTGCCGCAATTGCCGGAGACCAGCGCGCCCGCCATCGCCATCTCCGCCGCCGGCGAGATGCGCGGCGCCGCGACCGATCTCACCGGCCGCGGAATCATCCTGTTGGTCGAAGACGAGGAGGGGCTGCGCGCGCTCAACGCCCGCGGACTGCAGTCGCGCGGTTACACCGTGATCGAGGCCGGCAACGGCCTCGAGGCGCTCGCGGAGCTCGAAAGACAGGGCGGCCAAGTCGACGTCGTCGTCTCCGACGTGGTCATGCCGGAAATGGACGGACCGACGCTGATGAAGGAGCTCAAGAAGCGCAAGCCCGACATCAAGATCATCTTCGTGTCGGGATATGCCGAGGACGCGTTCGACAAAAGTCTGCCCGATCAAAAGCAGTTCAACTTCCTGGCCAAGCCGTTCACGCTCAAGCAGCTCGTCAAGGTGGTGAAGGAAACCATGGCGGGGTGAGAGCCGGCCACGTGCCCAGGTGCGTCACCCGCGGGCTTGACCACGCAAGTCGAGTTTACCCAACTTGCGCACTCAAAGCGCCCGAAATCGCGCAGACCCGATTTCGGGTGGTCCATCATTTCTGCAAGACTTAAAGCAGCGTTTTTTGATGGCGGATGGATTGCCGGGTCATAAGCGCGTTTACGCGCGTCTTCAACGCGCTATGCCCGGCAATGACGGGGAGGGGCCGTCATCTCAACTGCCGCAATGCCATTCCCCCGCGCCCTTTCGCTGGCTACGATGCGGCATGGACGGTTCCGAACAGCCGAGGCAAGAGAAATACGTGGAGACCGCGCGCGATCGCCGGATCGCCAACGCGCTCTTGCTGTTTTTCGTCATCGTCGTGGTCGGCGGCGGGATTTGGCTAGCCAATGCCATGTTCGAGCAGCGCCAGCTCGACGACTGCCTGGCGCAAGGCGGGCGCAACTGCGCGCCGGCGATCGAGGCGCCGGCACGATAGGCCGCTCGACGCGCGAGTGTGGTGCCGCCGGAACCTTCAGGCCGCGTGCACATTTTTCTTGGCACAGATGCCGCTTTCGGACGGGCTCCGGAGGTCGGTTGCCAGGAGGATTTCATGCCGGCCAGATCGAAGAAGCAACAGATGGCCGCGGGCGCCGCGCTCGCGGCCAAGCGCGGCGAGCGCTCGAAGGCGAGCCTCAAGGGCGCCTCGCGCGAGATGGTGGAAACGATGAGCGAGCAGCAATTGCGCGAGTTCGCCAGCACCAAGCGACGGGGCCTGCCGCGCAAGCGCAGCCGATGACCGCGCCGCCATGCGGCGAAGGCCGTGCGAGCGGGAGCCTCATCGTGCCTTCGCCGCGCGGCGCCGCTTGCGCCGTCTCTCCACGCACTTGGCGCATTTGCATCCGGCCGGTTTGAGAAAGATGTCGAAATATTCCCGCCCGTAGTCGTAGGTGATCTCCTCGCCCGGCTTGATCTTTTTCCTCGCGCGCAGGATCACCTTGCCCTTGACCACGTCGGATTCGGCGTTCGGACGGCACGAGTGATTGGCATAGCGGCCCATGTTGCGGCGGCTCGAGCCGTCGACGGTCCAGCGGCTGTTGATCTCGTACATGTAGCGGCTGCCGCGGGCCTCGAGCCGCTTGGCCTGCGCATGGGGGATACGGCGTCCCTTGTATTCGACGATGAACGCGCCTTTCTCGATCGGCTCGGTCGCGAACAGCCCGAGCCCGGTCGGCGAGCGGCCGACGCGGTAGGGCTTGCGCGAAGTTTTGGGCGAGGCTTGCCCGAAGGTTCTCCCGCCATGGCGGATGCCGCGCGCCGCCTACGCCGCCTGCTCCGCCTTGCCGCGCGTCACCTCGAGCCGCGTCTCCACCGGCACCGGCGCGCGCAACGTGTTGATGCCGGGACAGCCGGCGAAGGCCAACCGCTCGACCTCCCGGAGCTTCTCCTCGGGCGCGTCGCTCGTGACGCGCAGGCTGATCGTCACCTTGCGGAACGCCGATGTCGGCGCCTCGGCGATCATATGGCCGCGCGCGTCGAACTCCGTGCGTGCGACCGCCTCGAAGCCGTCGTAGGCGATCCCGAGCTTGGCCGCGTAGAAGGCGAACACCGCGGCGTAGCAGCCGACCGCGCCGGAGAGCAGAAATTCGAGCGGGCTCGGCGCGCAATTCTGCCCGCCCACATGCGACGGCTCGCTGATGACGAATTTGAAGCCGCTGCGCTTGCATTCGACGAGTTCGTTGAGCCCGCCGATCGACGTCACCTTGACCTCGACGACGCTTTGCGGTCCCTCGGGCGCCGGCTTTTCCGGATCGGCGCGGTAGCGGCGCTCGCGCGCATCGGTGATCTCTTTCAACTGGGGAAAGCAGTCGCAGACTTTGGCCATTTGCCGGCTCCTCAAAATTTTTAGCCGCGACGGCGGTGTGCTGAGAGAGGGAGCAGAGCGAGCGCGTGGCTTAATTCTCTACTTCACCTCGACCAGTCCGACCTGATTGACCAGGCTGTTCGCGGTCACCGGGTTGCCGTCGCGCGTCACGCTCATGTTGCGCACGATGTCGCCGCCGCCGGGGATCGCCCAGCTCTGGAATTTCTCCGTCTTCGGGTCGAAGCGCACGATCGTGTTCGGTTTGGCGCCGGATTCGTTGTACCAGAGCGCGCCCTTGGTGAAGACGATGCCGTAGGGCTGCGACTGCGGCCCGCTCGGCGATGGCCATTCCTTGTGCTCCCCGGTCGCAAGATCGAGCCGGCCCAGATAGCCGCGCGAGAAATCCGCGTACCAGACCGCGTCGTCGGGCGTGAGCGCGAGACGCCGCGGACGCGATGCGGCGTTCGGCAAAGTGTATTCCTTGATCGCCAGGGTGTTCGGATCGATGGTCGCGATCTTGTTGACGCCGAACTCGACGAAGACGGGAATGCCCTTGGAGTTGATCACCAGTCCATAGGGCCGTGAGTTCGCCGTGGGCGAGGTGACGAGCTTGACCTCGCCGCTCTTGGGATCGATGCGTCCCACCATGTTGGCGTTCTGCGCGGTGAACCACACGATGCCGTTGCCATCGATGGCGATGGTGTGGGGATCCTTGGCCTTCGGATCCGGCATCTTGTATTCGCTGACGTCGCCGGTCTTGGGATCGAGCTTGCCGACGAGGCTCATGTGGTTGCCGGTGAACCAGATGTTGCCGTCCTTGTCCTCGACGAGGCCGTGCGGGCCGGTCTGCGGCGTCTTGAGCGGATATTCCTTGATCTCACCGCTCTTGGGATCGAGGCGGCCGAGCTTGCCGGAGAGCTGCCCGGTGTACCAGATCGCGCCGTCCCTGGTTGCGAGCGGATCGTGCGGGCGTGAGCCTGGCGTCGGCACCTGCCAGAGTTTGATCGCGGCCTCGACCGGCCCGGGGATGACCACCGCGGCGGGCCGCGGCCGCTCGGGGAAATTCTTGATGAGATATTGGGTGACCGTGTCGACCTCGTCCTTCGGCACGGGCACGTCGAAATTGAGCATCATGCGCATCACGGTGCGCCAGCCTTCGGGCGTGTAGCCTAAGCGCACGCGGTTGATGTCGTGGCAGCCGCCGCACAAATTGACGAACGTCTGCTTGCCCGGTCCGTCGGGGAAATCCGCTTGCGCTTGTTGCGCGTACGCGGGCGCGGTCGTGCAAAAGAGAGTCGCCGCGATCAGGGCCAAGAGCGGTGTCCTCGACATGGTCTTCTCCACAAACGGTCGCGCGAACAGCTTACCATAGTTGCTTCGAAGCGAGCCGCGCGCCCTCGGCGAGCGAGGCGAGCTTCATCCACACGATCTTGGAGTCAACCTGCAGCCGGCCGGCGAAGGTGCCGAAGCCGCAATCGACCCCGGCGATGACATTCTGCGCTCCCACCACGCGCGCGTATTGCACGATCCGGTCCGCCACCAGCTCGGGATGCTCGACGAAGTTCGAGGTGGAATCGATCACGCCCGGGATGATGATCTTGCCGTCGGGCAGCTTCACGTCCTTCCACACTTTCCATTCGTGGCCGTGCCGGGGGTTCGCGCCGGGGAACGACAACGCCTGTGGCCGTCCTTTGAGCACGATGTCGACGATGTCCTTCAGCGGCACGTCCTTGTGGTGGGGACCCTGGGTCGAGGCCCAGCAAATGTGCATGCGCATGCGCTCGGGCGGGATGTCTCTGACCGCGTGGTTGAGCGCCTCGACGTGAGTGGCGATCACCTTGCGGAATTCTTCCAGGCTCAAATGGGCGAACACCATGTGGCGGCTGAGCGCCAGGTCCGGACAGTCGAGCTGCAGCACGAGGCCCGCGTCCACGATGGCGCGGTATTCGCGCGCCATCACGTCGGCGAGGGCGTAGAGATAGGCTTCCTCGCTCGGGTAATGCTGATTCTTGAGGTAGCGCGCGATCTGTCCCGGCGACGGCGACGTGAAGAAGACGTCAGCGGCTCCGCTACTCGCGGTCGCCTCCTTCGCCAGCGCGATGTCGGCCTCGAGCGCGGCAAAGTCCTTCCACTCGACCGGGCCCGAGCAGGCCGGCCGATGCTGGAACGGCGAGGCGAAATAAGCGAGCATCGCCGAGAGCTCGGGAAAGTCGGGCTCGCCGGTGCCGAGCGGCGGGGAACTCGGGCCATCGAAGCCGGTGAGGCGGTCCTTGACGTGAGTGGTGTAATCGGTGCGGCCTTGCTCGCCGTCATTGATGATGTCGAGCCCGCAGGCGACTTGCCTGGCAACGACGTCGGCGACCGCGCGCCGAACCCCTGCCTTGAGCTCGGCCGCTTTGGCTCCCGGATTGTTCTGCTCGTGCAGCATGAGCTCCACCACCTGCGGGGGCCGCGGTAGGCTGCCGGTATGGGTGGTGAGGATGCGCTCTCCGCTGCGCTTCATGGGATTTTACTTTTCCCGCCCCCCGCGCAGGTGAGATGTGTCCGCGGATCTCGTCTTCGTGCGCCGCGGCCATCTCGCCCTCCTTGGGCGCCCAGTCCTCGGGCGGGACGAGATCGACGTCGAGGTCGCCGGGGAAGAGATCGTGCAGCTCGCTGCCAGCGATCATGCGATGCGCGGCCTCGGCGATGGCGTGATTGTGGGTCTTGTCGTTGCCGGGGATGATGCAGGTCGGGATCTTGATCGAGTTCAAATCGTTCTCGCTCGCGCCGATGATCGGCAGCTCGGCGCCCTTGGCGAATTGCGCGCGCCAACGTCCCATGGCCGCGATGAACGTTTTCGGATCCATCGCCATGAGGACCGCGCGGTTTGCCGGCCGCGCCTCGATGCGCTCCTTGAAGTGATCGAGCGCGCACACGGCGGCCATGCCGCCGTCCCGCGCCGCCTGGATGTATTTGTCGTAGTAATTGTCGGTGAGGCGCGCCGCGGCGAATGCCCCGCCGGTGACGCGCCACAACAGCAGCGCGCGCACGGCGCGCGGATATTTGAGCGCGAACAGCACCGACAGCCGGCAGCCGGAGGAGCCGCCGCCGACGACGGCGGGCAGCGCCTTGAGCTGCGAGAGCAGGTCGTAAAGGTCCTCCGCCCACACTTCGTATTCGGAAGCTTCGGCGCCGATCGCGATGTCGGAGAAGCCGCAATTGCGCCGGTCGTGGATGAGCACGCGGTAGCCGGCGTCGGCGACGTGCTGCGCCAGGGATTTGACGTTGTCGAGCGCGCGGCGGCCGCCGGGCGAGAGCGCGACCCAGGGGCCGCCGGTGCCGAGGACTTCGTAATTGATATTTATTCCGCGCACATGGGCGATGGGCATCGTTTTCCTCCGCGGTTTCGATTGCGCAAGTCTATACCGGCAGGGTTTGCCGCGTCTCGGTCGATGGAGCAAGGCGGTAAGGGCCGCGCTCGCTTGACCGCGTGCCGCAAATCGCGCCAACTTGGCCTACGAAGTCCAGGTCGTGCGCATCGCTTGCCCGGACATCTCAACGATAATCAATCACGGGAGGACACCATGAGCGAGCTTCGAAGCACTTTGTTCGGCTGCTGCGCCTGCTGCCCCCCGCCCATGGGCCGGCGCGAATTCTTAGCCGGCGGCATCGCCGCGCTGGGCCTCGGCGCATTCGCCGCCGGTCGCAACGCCGCGGCGCAGGCCAAGCCCCACCGCATCGACGTGCACCATCACGTTTCGCCGCCTTCCTGGCTCGACGCGGTGAAAAAGGCCAAGCTCGACAACCCGCCGATGGTCAATTGGTCGCCGCAGAAGTCGCTCGACGACATGGACCAGGCCGGCATCGCCACGGCCATCGTCTCGCCCACCACGCCGCAGGTGAATTTCCTCGACCACGACAAGGATGCGGCCGCGCGCATCGCGCGCGAGTCGAACGAATACGCCAAGAAGCTCATGTCCGATCACCCGGGGCGCTTCGGCCTGTTTGCCATGCTGCCGCTGCCGCACATCGACGCGAGCCTCGAGGAGATCGCCTACTCCTTCGACACGCTCAAGGCCGACGGCGTCGGCATTATGACGAGCTACGGCGACAAGTGGCTCGGCTACCCGCAATTCGCGCCGGTATGGGAGGAGCTCAACCGGCGCAAGGCCACGGTCTACACCCATCCGACCGGCGCCAATTGCTGCGTCAACCTGGTGCAGGGCATCACGGAAGCGACGATCGAGTTGGGCACCGACACCAACGGCACCATCGCGAGCCTGATCTTCAGCGGCACCTCCCAGCGCTACAAGGACATCAACTGGATTTTCTCCCACGGCGGCGGCGTGTTGACGGCGGTCGCGGAGCGGTTCCAGATCCAGATGGTGAGCAGGCCGCCCTACAAGGACAAGTTCACGCGCGCGATCGTCGACGGGGAGCTCAACCGCTTCTACTACGACACCGCCCAGATCTCGAACGCGGTGACGATCGGCGCGCTCGCCAAGCTCGTGCCGATCTCGCAGATCGTCTATGGCACCGACTATCCGTATCGAACGGGGTTCGAGCACGTGAAGGGGCTCGGCGCCGTCTTCGCCGGCACCGATCTGATGGCGATCGAGCGTCAGAACGCGTTGCGGATCATCCCGCGGCTTAAGACTGCGTAGACCGGGTGCGCGGGTCATGAGCGCGCTTATGCAGGCCCGCGCATGACGAATCGACAAACGTGACGGCCCGCCCCATGCGCTACGAGCTCTATTACTGGCCGACGATCCAGGGCCGCGGCGAGTTCGTCCGCCTCGCACTGGAGGAGACGGGCGCCGACTATGTCGACGTGGCGCGCCGGTCCGGCAAGCGCGGCGTTGCCGCGATGATGAAATTCATCGAGGGCGGACGCAGCGCGCGTCCGCCGTTTGCGCCGCCGTTCCTCAAGGCCGGCAAGCTCGTCATCGGCCAGACCGCCAACATCCTGCTTTATCTCGGCGGGCGGCTCGGCCTCGCGCCCCGCGACGAGGCCGGACGGCTGTGGGTGCATCAATTGCAGCTCACCATCACCGACCTCGTGGTGCTGATCCACGACACCCATCATCCGATCACCGGCTACCTCTATTACGAAGAGCAGCGCGCGGCGGCGAAGCTCGCCACCAAATATTTCTGGCGCCATCGCTTGCCGAAATTCCTGCGCTATTTCGAGCGCGTGCTCGCAAACAGCGGCGGCCCCTATCTCATCGGCCGCAAGCTCACCTATGCGGACCTGTCGCTGTTCCAGATCGTCGAGGGCCTGCGTTACGCCTTCCCCAAGAGGATGAAGCGGTTCGAGCGCAAGGTGCCGCGCGTCGTCGCGCTGCACGACCGCGTCGCCAGGCGGCCGCGGATTGCCGCCTATCTCGCCTCGCCGCGGCGCATCGCGTTCAGCCAATGGGGCATTTACCGCTATTTCAAGGAGCTCGATCGATAGACGCGTGCCGTCATTGGCTCCGCCGCCGGAGAATCGGATTCCCTTCATTCCCGCATAACGCTTCCAATGGCGGCGAAATCTGCCTAGAACCGCCGGCAGATGGGTCTTGCACGAACCGAAGATCGTCATGAACGCGCCCGCTGCCGTCACCCCGCCGTATAAGCACACCCCGCTATTCCCGCTCGGCGGCGACACCACGCCCTACCGCAAGCTCACCGCCGAGGGCGTGCGGGTGGAACGCGCGGGCAAGCACGAGCTCGTCGTCGTCGAACGCGAGGCGCTGCGCACGCTCGCGGAAGCGGCGTTCACCGATATCAACCACCTGCTGCGGCCGGGGCACTTGAAGCAGCTGCGCGCGATCCTCGACGACCCGCAGGCGAGCGACAACGACAAGTTCGTCGCCTACGATTTCCTCAAGAACGCCAACATCGCGGCGGGCGGCGTGCTCCCCATGTGCCAGGACACCGGCACCGCCATCATCATGGGCAAGAAGGGCCGCCTCGTGTTCACCGACGGCGACGACGAGGCGGCGCTGGCCGAAGGCGCACGCGACGCCTACCTCAAGCGCAATCTGCGCTATTCGCAGCTCGCGCCCATCTCCATGTTCGAGGAGAAGAACACCAAGTCGAACATGCCGGCGCAAGTCGAGATCTACGCCGAGGGCAGCGGCCACAACGACGGCGCCTACAAGCTCCTGTTCATCGCCAAGGGCGGCGGCTCCGCCAACCAGCCGTTCCTGTTCCAGGCAACGCGCGCGATCCTCACCCATGACCGCATGCTCGCCTTCCTCAAGGAGAAGGTGCTCACGCTCGGCACCGCCGCGTGCCCGCCCTACCACCTCGCCATCGTCATCGGCGGCACGTCGGCGGAATTGACGATGAAGACGGTCAAGCTCGCCTCCTGCCGCTATCTCGACGACCTGCCCACGCGCGGCTCCGAGGACGGCCACGCCTTCCGCGACCTCGCGATGGAACAAGAGGTGCACCAGCTCACGCAGTCGTTGGGCGTGGGTGCGCAGTTCGGCGGCAAGTATTTCTGCCACGACGTGCGCGTGATCCGCCTTCCCCGCCACGGCGCTTCGTTGCCGATCGGGCTCGGGGTGTCGTGCTCGGCCGACCGCCAGGCGCTCGGCAAGATCACGCGCGAGGGCGTCTATCTCGAAGAGCTCGAGCACAATCCGGCGAAATATCTGCCGGACGTCGATGCCTCCAAGCTCGGCGGCGAGGTCGTGCATATCGATCTGCGTCGGCCGATGAAGGAGATCCTGGCGCAGCTCACGCAATATCCGATCAAGACGCGGCTCTCGCTCAGCGGCCCCATGATCGTCGCGCGCGACCTCGCGCATGCGAAATTGCGCGAACGCTTGGAGCGAGGGCAGGGGTTGCCCGACTATTTCAAGAACCACCCGGTCTATTACGCCGGGCCCGCCAAGACGCCACAGGGTTACGCCTCGGGTGCGTTCGGTCCCACCACGGCGGGGCGGATGGATGCCTTCGTGCACGACTTCCAAGCCGCCGGCGGCTCGATGGTCATGCTGGCCAAGGGCAACCGCTCGCCGGCGGTGCGCGAGGCCTGCAAGAAGCACGGCGGCTTCTATCTCGCCTCCATCGGCGGCGCGGCGGCGAACCTCGCGGAGCATTGCATCAAGAAGGTCGAGACCGTGGAATACCCCGAGCTCGGCATGGAGGCGATCTGGAGGATCGAGGTGGAAAATTTCCCGGCCTTCATCGTGATCGACGACAAGGGCAACGACTTCTTCCAGGAATTGAATTTGCGGCGAGCCTGCGCCAGAGTTGGCGGATGTCGATTGAACGAGGTAACGCGCATGGCTTGCATCAAGGTCGCCGACATGGCCTACGGTCGGCTCAAGGCCCCCGACCTCGATCTCATGGAGGAGTTTCTCACGCGCTTCGGGATGGTGCGCACGGAGCGCACCGCCACGGCGCTCTACATGCGCGGCACCGATAGCCCCCATCACATCCACGTCACCGAGAAGGGCGAGCCGAAATTCGTCGGCTTTGCCTATTACGCGGCGAGCGAGGACGATCTTGCGCGCGTCGCCCGGGTGCCCGGCGCGTCCGGCATCGAAGCGATCGACGAGCCCGGCGGCGGCAAGCGGGTGCGGCTCACCGAGCCCAACGGCTACCAGATCGAGGTCGTCCACGGCATCGCCAAACTCGCGCCGATCGCGACCAAGCGCCAGAA
>VAZL01000834.1 GCA_005883445.1 Alphaproteobacteria bacterium
CGCTCGAGTTCATGCCGCGCGCCTCGCGCACCGGACGCGCCGCACACCCGAAGAACATCATCTTCCTGACCGCGGACGCCTTCGGCGTGATGCCGCCGATCGCCAAGCTCACGCCGGCGCAGGCCATGTACCATTTCCTGTCCGGCTACACCGCCAAGGTCGCCGGCACCGAGAAGGGATTGGTCGGGGTCGCGCCTGAATTCTCGACCTGCTTCGCAGCGCCGTTCCTGCCGCGCCCGCCGGCGGAATACGGCAACCTGCTGCGCGAGCATATTTCCAGGCACAAGGTCGATTGCTGGCTGGTCAATTCCGGCTGGACCGGCGGCATTTACGGCGTCGGCCGGCGCATGCCCATCAAGGCGACGCGCGCGCTCGTCACCGGCGCCCTCGACGGCTCGCTCAAGGGCGTGAGCTTCCGCACCGATCCTTATTTCGGCTTCGCCGTCCCAACTTCGGTGCCGGGGGTCGAGCCGCACCTTCTTTATCCGATGAAGACCTGGAAGGACAAAGCGGCGTTCGACGAAACCGCCCGCAAGCTGGTGCGCATGTTCCAGGAGAACTTCGTCAAATACGAACGGCACGTCGATCCCGACGTGCGTTCCGCCGCTCCCGAAGTGCGCATCGCGGCGGAGTAACGTCTCTCGTCATTCCGGCCGAGCGGCGATAGCGGCGAGAGCCGGAATCCATAACCACCGCTGTGATTATGGATTCCGGGTTCGCGGGCACACGCAGCCAAGCTTGCGCAGGCTGCGTACGCTTGCCTGCGCTGCCCGCGAACCCGGAATGACATAAAATCTCTCGAGCGCCGGCTGCACGGTTTCGACCGCGCGGTGCATGGCGTCGAGCCGCTGCTCCATCGCTTGCAGGCGGCCGACCGGAGTGAGCGGCCGATAGGTGGGGCACTCCGCGCTCAACAGACTGGCCGCCTTGGAGGTGGCGTCTTGTAGTTCCTTGAACGCGCTGCGCTGCGCTCCGTCGGGTTGCACCGCGCGTTCGATGCGCTCCAGGGGCACGCTTGCGACTCCCGATGCGCGCGCGTTGCAGGCTTGCGTCAGATCCCGCTGCGCCTGCTGCTGGTTGTCGGGGCTGAGCGCATTGAAGCGCGCTTTCTGCTCGTCGTTGAGCGACTGGTAGAACTTTTCCACGACCGGCCGCACGGTGCGCACCGCCGCCAGCATGGCATCGAGCCGCTGGCGCATGGCCTCGATGCGGCCTGTCGGCGTGCTCGGCAGCGCCGTCGGACACGCGGTCTTGAGGATGTCGAGTGCCTTCGCGGTGGCGTCTTTGAGCTCGTCGAGAATGGCGCGCTGGGCGTCGTTTGGCTCGACGGTTTGCGCAATCCGCTCGATCGGCCAATCCGCGAGCCCCGCGGTCAGCCCGCTGCAGAGGTCGGCTTCGACGCTTCGAGGGGCGTTGGCAGAGCCCCTGCCGCCACCATAGGCACCGCCGCCATAGCCTGGCCGTCCGACCGAGGCGTAGGTGCCGCCGTAGCCTAGCGCGTAGGCGCCGAACATGCCGTCGTAGAAATCGTCGTATGCGTAGGGCCAGAACGTGTCATATGCATAAGGATAGAACGTGTAGTCGATGAAGTCGGAGTAAGCGTAAGGCCAGAACAGCGGGCCGATCCAGCCGATCACGATTGGGCGAGCAAAATGCCGCCGCCATTGCGGGTTGAAGAAGCGGCCTTGGAACGTCGAGCGCGCGAGGATGCGCGCGCTGGGGTCGCGAGCGGCGGCCAAGTTGGCAAAGCTCTGGTTGCGCAGCACTCCGCCGGAGAAGGCGCGGGGGCTGGCGGCCGATTGAGGGTTCCGGTTGAGCTGAGCCTGCGGGGCTACATTTTGTTGCGTGGCCCTATCGTGTCCGATGCGAGCGGACTGTGCTGCTGCCGCAGCGCCCGCAGCCGCTGCCCCGGCGCCCGCCGCTGCCGCAGGGCCCGCTGCCGGGGCTTGCCGCGCCAGATTGCCGCGCGGGCTAGGTTGAATCGGTTGGGCAAGCCTCTCTCCACCGCGGCCGCCGGCATTGCGGCCGGTGATTTGCGGCTGTTGCTGCGCTGGAGCCGCAGAGGTCCGCGGCGTCGGCGCGTGCCGCGCCATGGCCGAAGCGGGCGGGCCGCCGGAGGGACGGGCAGACTGCTGCGGCGCAACGCGGGGCGTTTGCGGAGCCGCGCGCTGCGCGGACGCTTGCGGAGGCGCGTGACGCGGCGCGGCAATTTGCGGCGCGGCTCGTGGCGCGGCGATGTGCGGAGCGGGCGCGCGAGGCGCAGGCGCTGCCGCGTGAGGCGCGGGCGCTGCCGCGTGAGGTGCGGGCGCCGCCGCGTGAGGTGCGGGCGCCGCCGGAGCGGGAGCTGCGTGAGGCGCAGGGGCGGGGCGCGCGGCCGGCGCTCCTCCTCCCTGGTGTTTCTGCGGTTGCGCGACTGCGGTTGTCGCAATCGCAGCAGAAACGATAAAAAATGTTGCGATGCGGATGTTCCATTGCAACATGACACCGCCTCCTACCTCGCCCGCACAAGTCAACCCGCGAG
>VAZL01000835.1:0-513 GCA_005883445.1 Alphaproteobacteria bacterium
ATGAAGAATCCGGTGATGTTCGTGCTCGAGGTCGTCACCGCGTTGACAACCGTGATCCTGATCCGCGACCTCGTCACCGGCGGCGAGCATATCGGCTTCGAAATCCAGATCGTGCTGTGGCTGTGGTTCACGGTGCTGTTCGCCAACTTCGCGGAGGCGATCGCCGAAGGCCGCGGCAAGGCGCAGGCGGCGGCGTTGCGGCGCCAGCGCACCGAGACGCAAGCCAAGCTGCTCGCGGGACCCGGCGGCAGCGGCCATAAATTGGTCCCCAGCACCAGCCTGAAGGTGGGCGACGTGGTGCTGGTCGAGGCCGGCGACACCATTCCCTCGGATGGCGAGGTGATCGAAGGCATCGCCTCGGTCAACGAGGCGGCCATCACCGGCGAGTCGGCGCCCGTCATCCGCGAGTCCGGCGGCGACCGCTCGGCCGTCACCGGCGGCACCCAGGTGTTGTCGGACTGGATCAAGGTGCGCATTACTGCGGCGCTCGGGTCGACTTTTCTCGCTCGCATG
>VAZL01000835.1:561-2474 GCA_005883445.1 Alphaproteobacteria bacterium
AGCTATGCGACCTATGCCGGCGGCGCCATCTCGGTCGTGATCCTGGTGGCGCTGTTCGTGACTTTGATCCCGACCACCATCGGCGCGCTCCTCTCGGCGATCGGCATCGCCGGCATGGATCGTCTGGTCCGTTTCAACGTGCTGGCGATGTCGGGCCGCGCGGTTGAGGCGGCGGGCGACGTCGATACGCTCTTGCTCGACAAGACCGGCACCATCACGCTCGGCAACCGCCAAGCCACCGAGTTCAAGCCGTTGCGCGGCATCAGCGAGCAGGAGCTGGCCGATGCCGCCCAGCTTGCCTCGCTCGCCGACGAGACCCCGGAGGGGCGATCCATCGTCGTTCTCGCCAAGGAGAAATACGGCATCCGCGGCCGCGACCTCGCCGAGTTGGGCGCCAACTTCATCCCGTTCACCGCCCAGAGCCGCATGAGCGGCGTGGAGGTGGACGGCTCCTGGGTGCGCAAGGGTGCGGTCGAAGCGATCCTGAACTATCTCAACGCGCCGTTGACGGCGGTGGGCTCGACCAGCGCGGTCCTCGTCCTGCAGCCGGCGGTGAGCGCCGATGCCGTGCGCGAAGTGCAGGCGATCGCGGATGCAATCTCGAAGTCGGGCGGCACGCCCCTTGCCGTGGCCAAGGATGGCACGCTGCTCGGGGTGGTTCACCTCAAGGACATCGTCAAAGGCGGCATTCGCGAGCGCTTCGCCGAGCTGCGCCGCATGGGCATCCGCACCATCATGATCACCGGCGACAACCCGATGACCGCGGCGGCGATCGCCGCGGAGGCGGGGGTCGACGATTTCCTCGCGCAGGCCACGCCCGAGGACAAGCTCAGGCTCATCCGCACCGAGCAAGCCAAGGGCAAGCTCGTCGCCATGTGCGGCGACGGCACCAACGATGCCCCGGCGCTCGCCCAGGCCGACGTCGGCGTTGCCATGAATACCGGCACGCAGGCCGCACGCGAGGCCGGCAACATGGTCGACCTCGACTCCAACCCGACCAAGCTGATCGAGGTGGTCGAGGTGGGCAAGCAGCTGCTGATCACCCGCGGAGCGCTGACGACGTTCAGCATTGCCAACGATGTGGCCAAGTACTTCGCCATCATTCCGGCCGCATTCTCTATCACCTATCCGCAGCTCCAGGCCCTGAACGTCATGCGCCTGGCAACGCCGCACAGCGCGGTGCTCTCCGCCGTGATCTTTAACGCGCTGATCATCATCGCGCTGATCCCGCTGGCGCTGCGTGGGGTCAAGTACCGCCCGATTGGGGCAGGGCCACTGCTGCGCCGGAATTTGCTGATCTACGGTATCGGTGGTATCATCGTCCCGTTCATCTTCATTAAAGCCATTGACCTGGTGCTGCAGGTGCTGCACCTGACGCTCTAAGCAACCGCGGATAGGCAGCAGCCTGCTTGATCCCGGCTGCTGCCTATCCTCTCGCAGAAGGAAGTATAATATGAGTAAAGATACGCTGGCATCGCCTGAGCAGGCGCCTCAACAGGCGCCGAAGCAGTCACTCTGGCAAAACATCCTGAAAAAGTATATCCGCCCGGCGGTGGTCTTGACACTGCTCCTGACGGTTCTCACAGGCCTGATCTATCCAGGGGTCGTCACAGCGCTGGCCCAGCTGATCTTCCCATACCAGGCCAACGGCAGCCTGCACTACGTCAACGGCAAGCTGGTCGGCTCAGACCTGATTGGGCAGTACTGGACCTTACCGAAGTACTTCCACGGGCGGCCCTCGGCGACCATTAACCCAACGACTGGGAAGCCCGAGCCCTACGCCGCCGATAACTCGACTGCCTCGAACCTGGGACCAACGAACAGCGCCCTGATCAAGAACGTGCAGCAGCGGGTCGCAGCGTTGAAGAAGGAGAACCCGAACGCGCCTGCCGGTCCGATCCCGGTGGACCTCG
>VAZL01000122.1 GCA_005883445.1 Alphaproteobacteria bacterium
ATCGAATGGGTGATGTAGATCACGGTCTTGCGGGTCTGCTCCCAGATGCGCACCAACTCGGCCTGCAGGATGACGCGGTTCTGGGCGTCGAGCGCGGCCAGGGGCTCGTCCATCAGCAGCATGCCCGGGTCGGTGACGAAGGCGCGCGCGATCGCGCTGCGCTGGCGCATGCCGCCCGAGAGCTAGTGCGGGTAATGCCGCCGGAATCGGGTCAACCCCACGAGCTTCAAGGCGGCCTCGACCCGCGCCGCCGCTTCGTCGGTGGGAATGCCGCGCGTCATGAGGCCGAAGCCGACATTGGCTTCGACGCTCATCCAGGGAAACAGGCCGCTCTCCTGGAACACCATCGCGTTCTCGACCGCCCAGCCCGTTGCCTCGACCTTGATCGTGCCGCTGGTCTGGGCGGTGAGCCCCGCAAGGATGCGCAGCAGCGTCGATTTCCCGCAACCCGAGGGGCCGACGATGCAGACGAATTCGCCCGGCGCGATGCGCAGCGTGATGTCGTCGAGTGCGACCACGCGATCCGGACCGCTCGAGTACTCCTTGCGCAGCCCGATGATCTCGATCGCCGCGCCGCGCCGCTCGACGGCCATTGATGTCTTTCCCCCGCGGATGCGTCGTTTTCAGCGGCAGCCGGCGAGCTTGCTCTCCTTGTTCTCGAGCACGAACGGGGGGAGCTTGCGCAGCGCGTAGTCGACGTAGCTCTTGTCCACGATCCGATCGGCCGGGAACTCGGCGTTGCTCATCTTGCTCTTGAGGAACCAAGCCTGCATGTCGAGCATGCTCTCGACATTGATAGTGCCGTTCGGGCTGCGCGCCGGCCACGGATATTTGTGCAGCAATTCCGGGCGCGTTTCGGTGCCGGTGCGGATCGCGAGATCGATCAGGGCCGCCCGCTCCGCGCCGCCGTGATACGCCTGGCAGTAGTCGCGGATGGCGCGCAGGTAGGCGACGTAATAGTTGCGCACGAGCTCGCGGTTGGCGTTGGCGAAATCGGTGTTGATCATGCTCACCGCAATGGTGAGAGGGTGTGGCTTGACCACGTCATCGGGGTCCTTGAAGTTAACGGCATGCCCGCCGTCGAGCAATTGCGCGGTGAAGGGCGGGATCGTGATCGCAGCGTCGATCGCCTTGTTGTTGAACGCAACGGCATATTGCGTGAACGGGATGACCTTGATGTCGACGTCGTTGATGGTCAGCCCGTCGCTCTCCAGGAGCTTGCCGACTTCATAGGTCGATACCGCGCCCTGGCCGTTGGTGGCGATGGTCTTGCCCTTGAGCTGCCGCAGCCGCGTGATCTCGCCCTTGAGGTCGGGTCGCAGCATCAGGTTGTGCCCGAGCGGGCTCGAAACGCGATCCAGCACCATCGTGACCGGGAGGTTCTTTTCCAGCGCGTTGAAATAGCCGGCGGAAATTCCCCCCTCCACGAGCTGCAACTGGTTCTGCGCCAAGAGCGCGATCGAGTTGGCGGCGGTGTCGAGGGCCTCGGTCACGACCTTAATGCCGTAGTCTTTGAAATAGCCCTTCTCGACCCCCCAGAGAATGGCGGCGGTGGAGATCGAGCGCACCGTGCCGATCTTGACGGTGACCTCCTGGGCGTGAGCCACGCTCGCGCCGCCGATGACGGCGAGACACGCAAGCAAGGTGCGCTGAACCCTCATGCGATTTCTCCCATCGAGCGCGCGATCGCGCCACTCGGATTTGATGAAATAGCGTCCACCGCCGTCGGGATCATACACGACGGCCGCCGCCAATTGGCAACGGCGTGCATGCTTGGATAGGCTGATCGGCGAATGGATGGACCGATGCGGCGGGGTGGGAGTGCAATGGCGAACAAGGTTTCGGCGCCCCATGCGCGCGGTGCCTTCATCGGGCGCGCCATGCCGCGCTTCGAGGATCTGCGGTTCGTGCGCGGATCCGGCAATTATACCGACGATGTCTCGCTGCCGGAGCAGAGCTATGCCGCGTTCGTGCGCGCGCCGCACGCCCATGCCCGCATCGTCTCGATCGACATGTCAGCCGCGCGCAGGCGGCCGGGCGTGCTGGCCGTGCTCACCGGCGAGGACTATGCGGGCGATGGCCACATCGGCATGGCGCATTTTCCCAATCCGGCGGATGCGAACGACGTCAGCATCCCGACCTTCGCGCCGACGCCGGAACGAAAAATCCTCGACCAGCTGCAGCCGCCGCTCGCGCTCGGCTGCGTGCGTTTTGTCGGCGAGGCGGTCGCGGTCGTCGTCGCGGAAAGCCCTGGGGCCGCGCGCGATGCCGCCGAAGCGGTCGTCGTCGAGTACGAGGTCCTGCCGGCGGTGACCGACGTCATGGAAGCGCTCGCGGGCGGGGCGCCGGCGATCTGGCCGGATGCCCCCGACAATCTCGCGCTCGACTGCGCCTTCGGCGATTGCGCCGCGGTGGAGGCCGCCATCAAGGACGCCCATGTCGTCGTCGAACAGACGATCCGCAATCAGCGCACCGTCAGCGCCTTCATTGAGCCGCGCGCGGCCATCGGCAGTTATGACGCGGCGCACGAGCAGCATACGTTGATTTCGGGATGTCAGGGCGCGCATCGTCTGCGCCATGCGCTCGCGGCTTGCTTCAAAGTGCAGCAGGAGCGCGTGCACGTGATCTGTCCCGATGTCGGCGGCGCGTTCGGATCGCGCTTCAATATCTATCCGGAACAGGTCGCGGTGGTGTGGGCCGCACGCCGCGTCGGGCGCCCGGTGAAATGGACGGCGGACCGCAGCGAAGCGTTCCTCACCGACTATACCGCGCGCGATGTCGTCACGCGCGCGCGTCTTGCCTTCGACCGCAGGGGCCGCATGCTCGCGCTGGCGCTCGAGCTCACCGCCAATACCGGGGCGCACACCGTCTCCTACGTTCCGCTCAGCAACGGCTACCGCGTTGCGCCAACCGTTTACGACGTGCCGATGGCATGGGTGCGCTTGCGCGGCGTGATGACCAATTCGGTGCCGACGGCGCCGTTCCGCGGAGCCGGACGACCCGAAGCCACCTCCGTCATGGAGCGGCTCATCGACATCGCCGCGAAACGATTGAAAATCGACCGGGTGGAGCTGCGCCGCCGAAATCTGATCCGGCGCGACGCGCTGCCCCATCGCACGGCCACGGGCCTCACTTACGACAGCGGGGATTTCGCCGGTAACCTCGAACGAGCGTTGCAAAGCGCGGACTGGGACGGCTTTCCCGCCCGCCGCAGAGAGGCGAAGAAGCGCGGCCGTCTGCTCGGGATCGGCGTCGCCAACTATGTCGAAACTCCGGTGGGCATGCCGCACGAGCGCGTCGCGATCAAAGTGTCGGCCACAGCCGGCGTCGCCCTCATCGTCGGAACGCAGTCGAGCGGGCAGGGCCACGAGACCAGCTTCCGGCAGGTCATGGCGGACCAGCTCGGCGTTGATCCCGAGGCGATCAATTTCGTGAGCGGTGACAGCGCAACGCTCGCCTCCGGCGGCGGCACCCATTCCGACCGGTCCATGCGCCTTGCCGGTTCGCTGATGGTCGAGACGTCGCGCAAGGTGATCGAGAAGGCGCGCGCAATCGCCGCCGTCATGCTCGACGTCGCCGAAGGCGATATTTCGTTCGCGGACGGACTGTTCGTGGCGCCGAACAGCAATCGGCGGCTCACGCTATTCGATATCGCCCGTGCCATCGACGAGCTCGCCTCGCTGCCCGACGATCTGCGCGCGCCGCTCGCAGCGGAGGCGAGCTTCACCGGACGCATCCCGGCCTATCCGACCGGCGCCGCCGTCTGCGAGGCCGAGGTCGATCCGGCAACCGGCGCCATCGAAATCCGCCGCTACACGTCGATCGACGATGGCGGCCAGCCGATCAATCCGCTCATTCTGCACGGCCAAGTGCACGGCGGCGTGGCGCAGGGGGTTGGGCAAGCGATGATGGAGGCAGCAATCTACGAGCCAGGTTCGGGGCAGCTTCTGTCCGCAAGCTTTCTCGACTACGGCATGCCGCGCGCGGATCACTTTCCGCACCTCGACGTCGAGCTGACGGAGGATCCGACCAAGGGCAATGCGCTGCGCGTCAAGGGCGGCGGCGAGGCCGGCATCACGCCGAGCTCGGCGGTGCTCATGAACGCCGTGCTGGACGCGCTCTCCGGGATGGGCATCGAGCACATGGACATGCCGGCGACGCCGCAACGCGTTTGGAGCGCGATCTGCGCCGCCCGCGATGGATCGAGGGGTTCCTAGCGCTGAGTGGCTACGGCGAGCCTCATTCTTCTTTTGGGCGTGTCTGAATTCGCTCGGTAGAATTTCAAGACAGTCTCTTCCGCTCGTCCCCGCGAAAGCGGGGACCCAGCCTTAGCTCTGGATTCCCGCCATAAGCGCGTTTACGCGCGTCTTCGACGCGCTATGCGCGGGAATGAACGGGGTTTTGCTGCCACGCGTTTTGCGCCACCCCTCGCGGCGGCGCCATGCTAGAGTGAGCGCGAGGAGTGTCCCCATGCCGGAATGCTTCGTTGCCAAGGCGTGCGAGATGCAAGACGGCGATCGGCGCATCGTCGTTGCTGGAAACGCGGAAATCGGCGTGTTTTACAAGGATGGCGCCTACTTCGCCTACAGCAACACCTGCGTGCATGCTGGCGGGCCGGCCTGCGAGGGGCTCATGATCAACCGCGTGGTCGATGTGATCGCGGCGGACCGCACCTATCAGGGCCAGACGTTCTCGGACGAGGTCCATTTCGTCTGCCCGTGGCACGGTTATGAGTACGAGCTGCAAACGGGCGAATGCGTCGGCGACCGGCGGCTGCGATTGAAAAAGTTCGACGTCGTTCGGCGCGGCGAAGATATCTTCGTCGTCGTTTAATGGAGCCCGCCCCGGCGCGATCCGGGCGGACTTCGAGTTCGCGGTAGAACGCGCGTCAATGCCAAGAGCCAAGGAGAATGCGCCCATGGACATGGCCCGCAGCGAAGTGCGCAAACTCGCCGCCGAGGACTACTCGACCGCGCAGCACCTCGAGCACGCCTCCCGGCAGGCGCGTGAGCGCAACTACCAGGATTTTCTCATCGTCGACGTGGATGCCCACCACTACGAGAGCGAATCTTACAACGAGGTCTTCACATACATCGAAAGCCCGGTGATCCGCCGTCAGGCGGTCGAATCGGCAAAGCGCGGCGCCCGCGCCTCGATGCTCGGCGGCACCATCGGCTACCAGGACATCGGCGGGCGCATCACGCGCCACGAGCTGCGCAGGCACGACATCCGCAGGCACGACAAAGTCGGCGCCGGGAACCACCGCGACGTCGCCATGACGCTGGAATGGATGGACGCCATGGGCGTCGATTACTCCTGCCTGTTTCCCACGCCGATGCTGTTTCTCGCCTGCATCCGCAGGTCGAGGTCGAAGTCGCGATGTGCCGCGCCTACAATCGTTGGCTCTGCGAGCGCATCCTCGCGGTCGAGCCCCGCATCATCTCGATGCTGTATCTTCCGTTCAACGACCCCGACGCTGCGTACAAGACCGTGAAGGATTTCGGCGACAAGAAGGGCGTGGTCGGATTCATGGTGACGTCGCCGCGCTACAAGCCGGTGCACGACAACGCCTACGTGAAGACCTACGCGCTGCTCGAGGAGATGGGCAAGCCCATCGCCTTCCATGCGGCGTACAATTGGCACGACCAGTCGCTGTCGCTGACCAATCGCTTCATCTCGGTGCACGCGCTGGGCTTCATGTGGTTCAACATGGTCCACATGACCAACTGGGTGATCAACGGCCTGCCCGAGCGTTTTCCCAAGCTCAAGGTGATGTGGATCGAGAGCGGCCTCACCTGGGCCTATTGCCTGATGCAGCGGCTCGACCACTCCTACATGATGCGCACGTCCGACTGTCCCTCGCTCAAGCGCAAGCCCAGCGAATATATGCGCGAGATGTACTACTCCTCGCAGCCCATGGAGAAGCCGCGCGATCGCTCGATCCTCGAGGCGACGTTCAAGATGATCAACGCCGAGACCCAGCTGATGTGGTCGTCGGACTACCCGCACTGGGACTTCGACCTGCCGAGCGTGATCTACGACCTGCCGTTCCTGAGCGACAGCGGCCGCCGCAACATCCTCGGCGGCACCGCAGCCAAGGTGTTCGGGCTCGACCCCAAGCCGGTGAAGAAGATTCCGTAAGCTCGAACAAACACCGTTCGAGTCGACGCACTCTGCCGCTCATTCCCGCGCATAGCGCGTCGTTAAGGGCGTTCACGCCCGTGCATAGCCCGCGAAGACGGGCGTAAACACCCTTTAGGACGGGCTATGGACGCGTGTAACGCGCGCTTATGCTGGGAATCCAGTCTCTTCTCGCCAAAGACTGGGTCCCCGCTTTCGCGGGGACGAACGGAGTGTCATTGCATCCCGACCTTGGAAGGCGCGTCAGTTCGCGGCAGCGTTTCCCTTCGCAACGGCGGCGGGGGCTGGCCGCGCCGCAGCCGCCGGCGCGCGCCCCGGCAGGTATTTGGCGACGACGGAGCGATCGACCTGCGCCAAGGCGCTGTCGGGCAGGCGCTGCCAGACCTCGTCCTTGCCGAGCAGCGGAATGCCGAGATAACCGCGCACGGTCAGCACCTGGCCGTCGGGGCTCAGCGACATCATGGCGCGATAGACGGTGCCGTCGCGCGGATCGACGATGTTGCCGTCATCGTAGCGCAATCCGTTGCGCTTCATGCCGCGGATGAAGGACATGCCGAGCAGCGGCGCATTCCTGCGATCGTCCGTGCATCCGGTGCAGGTCGGATTGGGAGCGTCGCCGGGCCGCGCCCACAGCTTTGCGAACGCGCCCTCGAAGACGCCGTTGCGCTCCACGAACAGAAACCATCCCATCGACTTGCCGGATTCGTCCTGCTTCTGCCACAGGCCGGCGACGGTCGGCTCCGCGGCTTGCATGGGAAGCGTGGCGCCCGTGAACGCCACGAGGCTCGCGACGAGCAGTATCGACAATCGTGTTTTCAATGGAGTGACCCCCCGTCTAGATCAGCGGCGTGATGGTCTACGGAATTCTCTCAACAATATGCCCATTTCAGGGCGCCGCCGCGCGATACCCATCGGTTTCGCGGACCCCGCGCGGCGAATTGGCGCAATAAGGCCCGGGAGTCGAAAAAATCTCGCGTCTTGCCGCGATTTGGCCTCCTTTTCCACGGTCGAGCGGCCTGCCCGCGGGGCCGATCGCCGTCAACCATCCGCCGTTTTTGTCGAAGACCGAGCCTTGTTTTGCCGCGCGCGCGAGGCAATCATGCGCGACCCTTTGATGACGGCGCTCGCTACCTTCGACCCTTCATCATTATCAGTTTGAACGCCGAGCAACCGCGTCCGCCAATGTCGCTGATCTACCGGCTCGCGTCGCGGAACCTGTTCCACGATCGGCTGCGTTTCATCGCAACCGTCGTCGGGATCGTCTTTTCGATCGTGCTCGTGACCGTCCAGCTGGGTCTTTATCTGGGGTTCGGACGAGTAGTCACCACGATGATCGACCACGCAGCGGCCGACCTCTGGATCATGCCGCTGGGAACCAAGTGCTTCGAAGATCCCTCGACGCTCGACGAGCGCAAGCGATTTCAAGCGCTGTCGATCAACGGCGTAGCGCAGGCCGCAGACGGACTGCTGCCCTGGAATCTGGTCGAAGGCAGCCTCGATGCGCTTGCGATTCCCGGCGCCGTCGCGATCGACCGGTCCTACTTCGGCCGGCTCGGCGTCAGCGGGATCGGTGACAGCGCCGAGATTCGCGGGCACAAGGTCGAGGTGCGAGCGGTAACCAACGGCATCCGTTCGTTCACGACCACGCCTTACGTCTTCACCACGCTGGATCGGGGGCGGACGTACACCGGAATATCGGCGAACAAGGCGACGTATTTTCTCGTGCGCGTTTCTCCCGGCGCCGACGTCGAAAGCGTGCGCCGCGGACTCAAGGCAAACCTCTCCGATGTCGACGTTCTCACGACCGCGGAGTTTCGCGACCGTAGCCGCTCCTTCTGGCTGTTCGGTACCGGCGCCGGCTTCGCCTTGTTCGCAGGTGCGCTGTTAGGCATGATCGTGGGCACCGTCATCGTCGCACAAACCTTGTATTCCAGCACCAAGGATCATCTCAACGAGTTCGCAACGCTGCGCGCCATCGGGTCGTCGAGCGTCTATATCCACAAGGTCATCATCTGCCAGGCGCTGATCAGTGCGGTCATCGGCTTCTGCTTCGCTGCTGCCATCGGCGTGATCGTCGTCGCAGCGACCGCGGACACCGCGTTGCCCATCGTCATGACACCGGCGCTCACCCTGGTGTTGTTCTTGCTCACGCTGCTCATGTGCGTCATATCCGCAGTCGCCGCGATCGTGCACGTGACCCGCATCGATCCTGTGATGGTGTTCACGCGATGACCGCTCCCGTCGTCGAGGCCGTCGATATCGCGAAATGGCTGGGGACCGGGGCGGCGCAGGTGCAAGCGCTCAAGGGGGTCAGCCTGACGCTCAGGGGCGGCGAGTTGACGCTGCTGATGGGGCCGTCCGGCAGCGGCAAGACCACGCTCCTGTCGATCCTCGGCTGCATGCTGACGCCCACGCGCGGAACCATCTTTCAATCCTACCATCTGTTCCCGACCCTGACGGCTGCCGACAACGTCCGACTGGCATTGGACGTGCGCGGTGACAACTCCGCGCGCGCCCTCGCCAAGACCAAGGATGCCTTGGCCATGGTCGGTCTCGCTCACAAGGCCGAGGCATTTCCGCTCGAACTCAGCGGCGGCGAGCAACAGCGGATCGCCATCGCACGGGCGATCGTGGGGCAGCCGTCGGCCATCCTCGCAGACGAACCCACTGCCTCCCTCGACGGCGAAAACGGCAATGCGGTCATGACGCTGCTGGCCGAGATTGCCAAGGATCGCTCGCGCGGGGTGTTGGTCGTCGCGCACGACCCGCGTATATTGCGCTTCGCCGATCGAGTGGTTCACATCGAAGACGGATGCATCGTGCGCGAAGAGCGAGGCGGTGCGGTACTCAAAAAAGACGAAAGCGATTGCGCAATCCATGATCACGCCGAAAAGCATGATGCGGTCCAAGAATAAGTCGGCCGTCCGCGGCGCAGCCGCCGTCGTATTCGTGTTCGTGGCGGCGGCGTTGGCCGTGCGGACGGGCGCGCAAGAAACGGCACGCGCCTCGCGACCTGAGGCGGCGGACGACAAACGCTGGCAAACGGTGGCTCCCGGCCGGGTCGAACCCTCCTCGGGCGAGGTCAGGATCGCCGCGCCCGTGATGGGCGTGATCGCGCAGGTGCTGGTCAAGGTCAACGACAAGGTCACCGCCGGTGAGCCGCTGATCCGACTCGTCGACGATGAGGCCCAGGCGCGGCTTGCCGCCGCCGAGGCTCAGGTCGCGTTTCGCCTGCGGGCGCGCAACGAAGAGGCCGCGCCAGTGAGGTCGACCGCGCGGCGCACGGCCGAGGCTGCGATCGCCGATACCGACAAGGCGGCTGCGCGCCGCAGGGCCGAGGATGCCGTTGCCGACGCCGACAAGGCCGTTGCGGCGGCGCAAGCCGCGCTCGACAAAGCCATGCTCGACAGGCGTGCCGGCCGGGCATCGGACATCAATCGAGAGGCATTGTCACGGGCGCAGGATCGCCTGCAGCAGCAAAAGGCGGAGCTGCGGCGTATCGAAGCCGACGCCAACACCCCGCTGGCCAACTTTGCGGAAGGCCAGGTCAATGGCAAACCCGGTGAATTGGCCTCTCCCACCAATGCGCAGCCGCTGTTGGTCATTGGCGACGTGTCCGCGCTGCGCGTGCGCGCGGAATTGGACGAGCGCGATTTCGGGGAAATCAAGATCGGGCAGCCGGTGCTGGTGCGTGCCGCCGCGTTTCGCGGACGCGAATTCGCGGGCAAGGTCTCTTTCATCGCGCCGCTCGTCGAGCAGGGGCGCATCAGCGCGCGGGGACAACGCAACGTGACCGACGTCGATGTGGTCGAGGTTCTGGTCGACTTGACGCAGGCCGATCCGCTCGCGGTCGGGATGAAAGTGGATGTCTACTTCCAGCCCGACGGCCGTTAACAGCCGGCCGCCAGTTCGCCATCGGCAAGCCCATGACCGGATGTCGGAGCCAGGCATGGGCAAAAAGCGGTTGTGGGCGTTGCTGGCGGTCATCGTTTCGTGCGTGATCCCGCATGGGCTCGCCGCCGAAACGCTCAAGATCGCGTCGCCCATCCGCGGCAGCTGGGAAGGCGCAATCCCGGAGCTCGGCAAGCAGGCCGGCATATTTCGCAAATACGATCTCGATCTCGACATCCTCTACACCCAAGGCGGCGGCGAGACCCTGCAGGTCGTCATATCGGGCTCGGTCGATATCGGCCTGAGCGCGGGTGTGCTCGGCAGCTTGGGGGCGTATGGCAAGGGCGCCCCGCTTCGCATCGTCGGTGCGAGCTCCACCGGGTCGAGAGAGACGTTTTGGTGGGTCGCCGCCAAGTCGCCCCTGCAGTCGATGCGCGAGGTCGACGGTCAGAGCATTGCATATTCCACCACCGGCGCATCCTCCCATATCACGGTGCTGCGGTTCATCAGCGAATATGGCCTCAAGGCCAAACCCGTTGCGACCGGAGACGTCCCGAGCACCATCACCCAGGTGATGTCGGGTCAGGTGGATATCGGTTGGTCGGTGGCGCCGTTCGTGCTCGATCTCCTTTCCACGAGTGCGGCCCGCATGATCGCGCGCGCCAGCGA
>VAZL01000836.1 GCA_005883445.1 Alphaproteobacteria bacterium
TACGACTCCTTCGGCTGGAATGATATTACGGACGATCCACGCAATCGGCGGGAATTCCATCGACTGGAGTTCGTTCGCGCTGAAAGAGCCCACACTCCAGGCCGGTTGATGGTCGCCACCATTGGCCTTCCCTTTGTGGATCGGGCGACGTCCGGTAACTCGCCCCAACGCCTCGCCGACATGATCGCGGATCCCGCTCATCGCGAGGAGCCTTTCTGCTCGATCAGCCGCGTTATGCGCTCGTTGATTTGAGCTCGCGCGGTTCGGTCGCAACGGTCTAAGCGCTCGACATTCGGCGGCTCTTCGAGGGCAGCGAGACCGCGCTCACGCACGCAATGGATAATGGCTTCAATTGTGGTCTGTGGCGTCCGCCGGTGCTCGATTCCGCGCTGTGACAGCCCCCTCCTCTGCTGATCCGCGAGGCTGCACGCTGCGGAGAAAGATGGATTGACGCAGGGCGCCGAGTCGCAAACGTCGCATGTCAGTGGCGCAACCGAGGCGCGCAACTCCATGATCCCGTTCCAGTCAGAGCCGAGACGGGCGGATTCGCGCCGCCACCACTCGCGCGACTTGGCGGTCGTGGTGTCCTTAATGACCGCCGCGCTGCCGAGGGTGGCCGAACTCATGACGCTCCCCCGGCGGCAAGCTCGGCATCAGGACGTCGAGACGTGGATGTGCGTTCGCCAGCGATCATGTGATCTCCCCGCTGGCAATATGCTTGCGCGGCCGGCCCCGTCTGCTGCGGGGCTGCGGCGTGGCTTTTTCAGCCGCAAGCCGTCTCGCGATGAGCCGGTGAATGGAGGCGACTACTATTTTGCGCGAGCGACCGTCGCGGAAGCTGTCAAGTTCGCCCGCCGCTATTAATTCATAGCCACGCGTGTTGCTGCACGCGAGCAGCTTCCAGGCGACTTTAGGTTTGACAACGAGTGGTACGAGTTCGCCGATCCCGGTGCTATAGATAGACACTTGTTTTGGTGCTCCACGTTCCGCCTCGAACGTGGACTTACGACCACAAATAACGTGTTGCTATTTGTCGTTTGTCGTATTTGTCGCTATTTGTCGCTGTTTGATTTTTCGACAAATTCCGACAGAACCGCGTCGCGAGCCTTGCGCGCGGTATCGCGAGAGACTTTGTATTTTGCTGCAAGCTCTTTTTCCAACATGGTTTCCAATTTCTCGCGAGTCAATTCTTCTTGGAGGTGGCGCCGCATCTGTTGTTTGACCTGCTCCAGCTTGGTCGACCTCGGACCACGCGTGCGGGCGGCAGAACCTGGCGTCTGGTGAAGCGTCTTGGCAACACGCGCTGATTCGCATTCTTCTTTTGCGGTCGCTACAGGTGGTCTCCAAAATTTTGGCACTTCGAGACCAGCCTCCGTAAGCAGGGAATAGAATTGATCGCGGTTTAGTTTCATCAATAAAAATCCGATGGTACGATCATGATAATGCTTGCACGACGGTGTCTGTGAGAGTTTTTCAAAAGCACCGACGCAAGACTCCTCAGTCCATGTGTCGGGATCCCGTGAAGGAACGGGCACTCCTGGCCGATCCAGATCTAAGGCAATCAGCAGAGAGCCATCTGGTTGTTCGAGACCTCTTGCCTCCTCTGGGGTAAAGAACACAATCCTGCTCGAAACGCCTGCACGCGCCGATCTAAACATCGCCCTCAGAAGCGCCAAACGCGTGGTGAAAGGAGGAAGGCCCTTTAATTTACCGAGCCACCAAGCTGACTCCAAAAAATCTGCAAGCTCCTCAGGAGTCTTGGGCGGCTGTATTTCCCACGACCAATAAGCCGCAATCACCCCCGCCGGGCGCAAACGCAAGAAGCGAACGCGGAAAGCCGGTGCGGAGCCGGGCTTGTCAGGCTGCAGACCCTATCCGCGTCGAGTGGTCCTATAATCCGGCGCGAAGCGCGATAACGCTGTCTTTCTATGCTGGCGCCTTGGCGCAATATTCTGCCCACGTCTCCATCAGTCGGCGCCGCTTGTCGAACAAGTCACCGCGCCGATAGGCGGCCTCGACCTTGCTGGCGACCGCGTGCGCCAGTGCCATTTCGGCAACCTCGCTCGGAAAGTTCGTTCGCTCGGCAGCCCAATCGCGGAAGCTCGATCGAAAACCGTGCACTGTTACATCGCTGTACCCCATGCGCTTGAGCTGCTTAAGCAAGGCCATTTTTCCGAGCCCACGTGCTGGATCGGTAGTAAAGATGAATGTGCCTTCGGTAGTCTTCATTCGATCCAGAACTGCCAGGGTTGCTTCCGACAACGGTACACGGTGTTCACGCCCGCCCTTCATCCGCGCTGCCGGCACGATCCACGTCCGCGCGGCTCGATCAATCTCGTCCCACTGTGAACCGGCAACTTCGCTTGTACGACCCGCGGTGAGGATCAAAAATTCAAGTGCTGCCGCTGCGACCTCGGTGCGCGAGCGTAAATCCGACATGAATGCGCCGATTTCGGCATGAGGGAGGGCGGCGTAATGTTTTGCTGCGCGGACCTTGGAAGGCCGGGGCAGCAGGTTTGAAAGATGCCCACGCCAGCGCGCGGGATTTTCGCCTTCGCGGAAGCCACGAGCTTTCGCCCAATCCAAAACCGACTCAATCCGCCCGCGGATACGGCTCGCAGTCTCCGGCGTCTTCGCCCAAAGCGGCTCAAGCACATTCATTACCATCCCGACGTCGATCGAGCCCACCGGCACACGGCCAAACGCCGGGGAGACATGTCGGGCGAGCGAATTTGTCCATTGTTGATGATGCTTGGGATGACGCCAGCTAGGCTCGTGAGCTTTGATGTAGGCGGCGGCGCAGTCATCGAAGGTCACTGTGCGCGTAGCTTCGATCTTTTTCTCTCCGCGCACGGCCTTACGGCGCTCGATCGGATCGATCTTGTCGGCCAGCAACAGTCGCTTCTCGGCGGCTTTTTTGCGCGCATCGGCAAGCCCCACCTTCGCAAGCCCTCCGAGCCCCATCTCACGTGCTTTGCCATCGAGCATGTAACGAAGTACCCAACTTTTGCCGCGGGCGACCCGCAAATAGAGCCCCGCGCCATCCGCGTACATCCCTGGCTGCGTAGCAGTCGCGACCTCTCAAAGTGCGGGCCATGAGCCTTCCTCCACCCGCCAATCCCACAAAATGATCCACGAAAATTTGTGGGATTGTAGCGAACGGCTGTGAACGCGTACAAACAGGGGATATGCAAAAGTTGTTGAAAGTATGGGAGTTTTTGAACGACGGCGAACGGTGGCGAATTAGGAATCGAAGGAAACCTCTTCCTCCACCCAGGCGCGGATGATGTGATAGGCAATCGCCATGCTCGGCGGCGTGGCCAAGCCGTCGGGATGACGTCGCAACAGCATGCTCGCGACCTCCTCGCGGTCGAACCAGCGCGCATCGTCGAGCTCCGAGCGGTCGATGATGATCTCGCGCGAGCGCGCCTCGGCGTGGCAGCCGATCATCAGCGAGGTGGGAAACGGCCATGGCTGCGAGGCGAAATAGCGCACGCGCCCGCAAACGATGCCGGCTTCCTCGCGTGTTTCCCGCCGCACGGCGTCTTCAATCGCCTCCCCCGGCTCGACGAAGCCGGCGAGGCACGACCACATGCCGGGTTGAAAGCGATGCGAGCGGCCGAGCACGCATCGCTCGCCCGCGACCGCAAGCATGATCACGACCGGATCCGTGCGGGGGAAATGCTGCGCCCGGCACGAGGGGCAATCGCGCCGCCAGCCGCCTTCGACCAGATCGGTCGCGGCCCCGCAAGTCG
>VAZL01000029.1 GCA_005883445.1 Alphaproteobacteria bacterium
AACGATCCGGACAACAGCAGGCTCGTCACCGTTCGCGTCGTGTCATGCGGAACCTCGATCACGGCGGGGAAAGTTCCAACGCTGAGGCGCCCGCAACAGGCGGCGACGAGCGGATGCACATACACGACAGCTTTGCGGCGGTTCAGCTCCTCGAGCACCGGCTTGTACACGGCGTCGCCAAGCCATTTGTCACCGTAGTTGGTCTGCAAGTTGACGCCGTCGGCCTTGATGGCGTCGAAGGCATAGTCGATTTCCTTGAGCGTCACGTCGACATCGATCATCGACAACGGCGCGAAGATACCGAAGCGATCGGGGAAGTCCTGTCGCATCTTGGCTGCGAAGTCGTGACACTCACGGACGGTCTTCGCAGCGTTCTCGCGGCCGGCGTCGAACCACAGGCCAGGTGTGGAGGCGAGTGATACCACCGCAGTTCGGATACCGGCCTTGTCCATCACTTCGATCGACTTGGCGGGGGTCCAATCGAATACCCCGGGAAAGGCAGGGATTTTGCGCGCGGCCTCCCACTCCTTCCACTGCGTTTGATAACCCGGCGGATAGAAGTGATGATGCGTGTCGATCAGCGAGTTGCCGCGCTGGGCGCGGACCGCAGGTGAGGCCAGCATCGCGGTTGCGCCCGCTGCTGCGAGACCGCGGAGGAACTGGCGGCGCGATGCAGAGCCAAGATTGCAAGTTGGACAATGAAACAGCATGTGGGCCTCCTTGTCATTTTGCAGTCGGATCATTCGATCACCGGCGTCTCACCTGGCCGTCAGCAGGGATCGGGAGCGGTGTTCCGAACGCAGGAATGCGCGTCAGCTGCGAAATTCAGGAACGTCGGGCTTTGCTCCCCATTCGCAGAAGCCGGCCGGATCGAACGTCAATTGGCGTTCGCGGTAAAGCAGCTCGTCAGCGATCATTT
Source organism: Alphaproteobacteria bacterium (assembly GCA_005883445.1). GTDB lineage: Bacteria > Pseudomonadota > Alphaproteobacteria > Rhizobiales > Xanthobacteraceae > VAZQ01. The sequence goes on from VAZL01000029.1 coordinate 920, forward strand.
TCACGCCGGAGGAGTATTCGAACACCATGCCGTCCGGCCCCTCGAAATAGAGGAACTTGGCTGACGAGGACGGGTGCCGTCCGGGCCCGAACACGATTCTAACCTGCCGTTCCTTGAGGAACCGGAACGATCGCATCACGTCGTCGGCGCTTTCCACCTGGTGATTGATGTGCTGGATGCCGGAACGGTCGGTCGGAAACATCGCGATCGAGTGATGCACCTCATTGATGCGCAAGAGCGGTGCATCGCCGACGCGGTCGCTGACGCGCGCATTGCAGACTTGCGTCCAGAACGCCTCGTCGCGCGCGGCGTCGGTCGTGCATAGCCCGACGTGGCTGAACTCGGTAATGCCGGCATCGCGCGTGCCATGATAGCGCGCTCCGCTGTACGCCGGCCGCCACACCAGCTCGATCCGGTTGCCGGTCGGATCGTTGAACGCAATAAACTCGCGCACCTTGCGGGCTTCGGCCTCGCTCGGTGTGCCGGCGTGAACGGGGTGCCCGAGCCGCTCCAGCTCGCTTGCGGCGGCGGACAATGCCGCGCGCGAACCTACTTCGAAGGCGACCGCTTGGTCGCGGGGATCGCCTTCGAAATAGCACAGCGTATGCTCGCGCTCGTCCGACTTGAAATAGATTGCGCCCTTGCTGACTTCAGCAACTTCCAGGCCGAGCACGTCGGTGGCGAAGCGGATTGCGCCTTCAATGTCGCGTGTGCCGAGCCGGACGTAGGATACCCGTTGCAGGTTGATCATGTGCGGCCCTCAGTCTGAATCCTCGCTGACCTCGAATTCAGGTATGGTGCTCTCGCTGCCCCAAGCGCAGAACGAGAGGCGCTTGCGGGCGAACTGGCGCGGCCGGTGAGCGCCGTCGTCGGCAATCCGCACACCCTCGGCCACATAGCTGAACAGCATGTCGTCAGGTCCGGCAAACGTCAGAAACATCTGGTCCGAGGTCGGCCGACGACCCGGCCCGTGCACGATCTTGACCTGGGCGGATTGCAGGAAATACATCGCCTGCATGATCTGATTCATGCCTTCGACCGCGTATTCGATCGCGAGCACGCCAGCGCGACTGGAGGGATGCAACGCCAGCCGATGATGGGCATCGTCGAAACGAATAAAGGCCGCATCGCCCACCCAATCGCTGACCTGCCCGTTGAACAGCGTGGTCCAGAGCGCCTCGTCCGCCTCGTTCGCCGTGGTGCGCAGCGCAACAGCCGCAAGGCCGGTGACGCCGGCATCGCGGGAGGGAAAGTAACGCCAGCCCGAGGTCTGCGGCCGCACCACCAGCTCGAAGGTGTTGCCGCTGTGGTCGCGAAAGCTCGCCATCGCCCGCGCCTTTCGCCGCGCCAGCGCCTGTGCATGCGCGGCTGTCGCCGTGATGCCAGTGGCCGCGAGCGCCGCGATGGCCCGATCGAGCGTCGCCTGCGTGCGCACCTCCAGCCCGACAGACTGCTGCATGGGGTCGCCCACCTCATAGACCAGCGTGTGGTCGCGAAAATCGGATCGGAACGTGGCTTGCTCGTCGTTTCTCTCGATCAGTTGCAGCCCGAGGATACGTTGGGCGAAATCGACCGCGGCCGGCAGGTTGCGCGTGCCCAGACGGACGTAACGCAGTTGCTCGATCTCAATCACGCTCAGCTCTCTGTCGGATGCTTAACGCAGGATCATTGTCAATCGCTCCGCGCGCTTCTCATTGCGCATCTCCCCGATCCTGCCTAATTCCTTTTTCCGTGTCTTTGGCGGGGCACCGCATTGAGCACATCGATCATCACTGCGACATCGTTGTCCTCGGCGAGCCCCATGTCGGCGCAGCGCTGGTAGAGCTCGACCGCCCGGTCGAACAGCGGCGTCGCCGTGCCCGTGGACTCCGCCCAGTCGTCGATCATGTCGAAATAGTGGAAGAGGAGCGCGGGCGCGCCCTGGATCGGCTTGAAGCGGCGCTGCGCCATCCATGGCGCGCGGATGCCGAACTGCGTCGAGCCGCCACTGCCGCTTGCGACCGCCTTGATCATGGCATCCACGTCCACGCCGGCCTTGAGGCCGAGCGCCATGGCCTCGGCCGTCGCCGCGATATTGATCGCCACCAGCAGGTTGTTGACCAGCTTGACCTTGCTCGCGCCGCCGAATGGCCCGAAGTAGATGCAGAGATCGGCAAAGCCTTTCACCGCGGGCTCGATCTTTTTCGCGGCGCCGGCGTCGCCGGCGAGATAGATCACGGCCTTGCGCGCGGCAACCATGCCGGGCGTCCCGCTCACCTCGCCGTCGAGATAGACGGCGCCCTTCTTCGCCAGCGGCGCGACGTGGCTCTCCTTGTCGGGCACGGGATGCGATCCGAGCTCGGTGATGATCTGACCTGGACGCGCCGTATGAATGAGACCCTTCGGACCCTGCACGACCTCGTGCACCGCTTCCGACGTGGGCACGCAGGAAAAGACGAAATCGGCCTGCTCGCCGACGTCAGCAGGCGATTTCGCCGGCGTTCCGCCGATCTTCTCGAAGTCTGCCAGCGAGCCGCGACGGAAGCCCACCACGCGATAGCCGCTCTTGATGAGATTTTCGCAGATCGGCAGCCCGATTTTTCCGACACCAATGAACCCGATGGTTTCCATGCCAGCTCACCTGTTCAGCGATTCAAGGATCGGCAGACTCGCCTACGATAACGGCGCGCAGCGCTTACTTCTGGCGCGCCTTCTCGTAGGGATAGATCAGGGTGCCGGTCTTGGCCTCGGGCGGCCAGACGATCGGCTGCGCCTTCCCGTCACGGAACTGATCGAGGTTGTTGGGCTGCGCGTTCTGGACCTGGGTCCAGACCATGCGCGCCTTCGACCATTCGCCGTCGGCGCCGAACGAGAAGTCGCCCGACACCGTCTTGAAGCTCGCCTTGTGCATGTATTCGGCGAGCTTGTCGTGATCGAGGCTTTTTGTCTCGGTCACCGCTTGCGCCAAGGCCTGGCCGGCCGAATAGGCGAACGGGCCCCAGGCGAAGCCGAGCGAGTCGATCTGGACGGCCGCCGCTTTTTCCCCATAACGTTTGAGGAAGTCGGCGGAGCCGGGGATTTTCGGCGCCAAAGCCGCGGCGAAGTTCTCGCCCACGATCAGGCCGTTCGCCACGGGGCCGAGCTGGACCTTGATCGGCGTCACCAGCATGCCGATCATCGCGCCGCCCATCATCTTCGGCGTCAGCCCGATCTCGTTGGCGGCGCGGATGATGCCGACGTTGTCCGGCGGATAGGCGCCGATATAGACGATATCCGGATCGGTGGCCCGTATCGCGCGCACCACCGGCGCGAAATCGGTTGTGCTCGGCGGATAGCTCTTGTCGTAGACGATCTTGAAGCCGTGCTTCTTGATTTCCTCGCGGGCGCCGTGCGCGGCGCTCTGGGCGAACTCGGCGTCGGCGGCGAGGATCGCGACGGTCTGTGGCTTGGGTGTCTGCGCCGCGGCGAGATCGAAGAAGCCGATCGAGAAGGCGTTCACGCCCTCCGGACCAACCGAGACCATCGAGAAGTATTTCGGGTAGTGGAACTTGTCGTTGATGCCGATGGCGGTGAAGCTGATCGTCATCTTGTTGTTCTGGATGATGGTCGGCATCGCCGGCGCAACGAAGTTGGTGCCGTAGGGTCCGAGCAGCAGGTCGACTTTGTCGACGGTGATGAGCTTGGTGTAGATGTTCGGTACATTCGCCGGCGCGCTCTGGTCGTCATAGACGACGAGCTCGACCGGGCGGCCGAGCAGCCCGCCCTTGGCGTTGATGTCGTCGCGCCAGATCTCAAGCGCGGTGTTGATCACCTTGCTCGGTGCGGCGCCGGCGCCCGTGAGCGCGAGGCTCATGCCGACCCGGATCGGATTGCCGCTCTGCGCGGACGCCCCGGAAATGAAACCAAGTCCGATGATGAGCGCAGCGCCAAGGCGGCGCAGCGCGCTGCGGCAAAGCTCCATGATCGTTTCCTCCCTTTGATCCCGGAAGCGGGTTGCCCGCCGTTCGGGATCGCGTTGCGGCGACGCTTCATCGGCGCCGCCTTGTTTCCTACTTGCGCATTTCCTCCGGTGCTCCGGCGCCCCAATAGTTCGCCGCATTGGGGTCTGGTGTCCAGACCTTTGGCCGCTGCGGCCGGTCACGGTGCCAGGGCCGCGGCTCGAAATAGCCGAGCTCCTCGTTCATCTGGTCGAGCTGTGCGAACAATTCGGTGATCAGCCCGTTCGGCGCCCGGTGGTAGGTGAACAGATTGTGGCCGATGCCGTGGCGGCCGGGGCCCCAGAGGAGCTTGTAGCCGCGCAGGCTCAGATAGTCGCACGCGGTGAGCATGTGACCCCAGTCGCGCAGCTCGAACGCGGTGTGGAAGTGACGGTCGCCGTCGGCCCGCATCAGATTGATGGTGTGATGGTCGGTGCCGCAGCGCAGAAACGAGAAGAAATCACCCATCCAGTCGGAGACGCGGAATCCCAGCACGTTGCAGTAGAAGTCAGTCGTGGCCTTGACGTCTTTGACGAAGAACGCCACGTGGCCGAGCTTGTGCGGAACGATGCCGTTGTCGGAGAATTTCTGCTGCGACAACTCGCCGCGCTTGAACACCTCCATAACGGTGCCCTTGGGATCCTCGAAGCTCACCATCTCGGCAATCGAGGGCTCCGGGTTCTTCTTGCGCACGGTCTTGATGCCGTGCGCCGCCGTCTGTTTTTCGAACGCGTCGATGTCGTCGTCGATGCCGAGCTGAAAGCCGATCCGCACGCAGCGCGCGCTGTCGCCGCCGCCCTTCAGCAACATCACCGAATGGTGATCGATGGTCGAGGCCAGATAGGCGGTGTCCTTCTCTCTGGCGATCAAACCGAGGCCGAGGATGTCGGTGTAATACTCGATCTGCTGGTCGAGATCGGGCGTCTCGTAGGTGGCGTGGGCGATCTTCTTGACACCGATCATGGGTGACTCCTCTTTGCTATGTTCTCGGCGGGCGGTCGCATTGAGCACATCGATCATCGCCGCTAGATCCTTATCCTTGGCGGACCCCGTAACGGCGCAGCGCTGATAGATCGGGTCGTCAAAGTCGCTGAGACCCTTTCTATATTTGTTGTGCCACCGCGCGATGTAGCCGGATCAATTCCGGAATGGTTTCTGGTGGCCGTCGTCCGAACCCGCATTCAGTCGCGACACCGAAATCCGACACGACGCGCTTCGCTGCCGCGGCCCGACGCTTTGCGCCTTCGATCCCATCGGTAAGATGGATGAGACCGAGATAGAGTTCCGTGCCGGACTTAAGCCTGAGATCGCGTAATGGCGAAAAATACGGATCGTCGTGGCGATCGCGCGGCACTGGCATATGCACCCACGTGATTGTTCGGTGAATTGCAGTTGTGAGGCGGTGATACACGTCAACCATGCGACCTGTATCGGTCGGCTCGCGAACATGCTTGTGACCAGGATCCCCGTAGCAAAGGTGAATGCCTAACTCCACGTCCGCAGGAACGTGATTGCCCAGCCGTGCGAACGCCTCCACCAGCTCATCGATCGGATAATCCTTTTGCAGTTCGGGAACTTCGAGGAAGGTGTGCATTTCCGTAGCGATATCGATTTGAATAGCCAGGTCGCTATGGGGGATCGTACGAGTAATCTCGTCTAGCTCCTCCAGCAGGCGGCGCTCATAAAACGGCCAAATCCGCCACACCTCGGAGGCTATGAAGAAGGCGTATACGACGGCAAGCGGCGTAGGTAGGCAGACCTGAAATCGCACGTTGGCTGGAATCTTTCCGAGGCCTTGCAGCCGCTTGAAGATCTTATAGGACTTAAGAGCATTGTCGGCATAGCCAAGTCGACCGAATCTGACGTCTTCCGGCTTCAATCCTTCCTTGACCTTGTACCTTGGATTCCTGATGCCGCCTTGAAGTTGCCGTTCACCGCCGACCTCCAAGCCTTGTGCATTCTTCATCGGTTCGCCTTGACAAACGATCCACAACAATCGGGGACCGGTCTCGCCATCGGGGATCCGCTTGGCGAGTGTGCCCAACTGCGAGCTCACCGCTTCAAAAACCTCTTCCGCTGATGACAGCGGGACGCTACCGACGAGGAGGACGGACCGCCCTTTCTGATTGGCTGTCATAGACCTCTCCCATATGCAGGTTCGACCAGTCGCGCCGGATTCGGCAGGCGCTTGGGAA
>VAZL01000860.1:0-233 GCA_005883445.1 Alphaproteobacteria bacterium
TACGTCAGCGCCGAGGCGTACGCGGTAGCGGCCTTGGCGCGCTTGGCCGCGATCAGGTTGAGCTCGGCCAGCTGCTCGCGCTCGTCCCGTGCGGTGATCAGCGCGGCGCCGCGGTTGAGCTGATTGACGATCTCGAAGATCGCCTCCTCCCGCTTCTCTGGCGGCGTGTGCGCGGCGAGCAGCCTGCCGATCCGCAGATGGGTTGCGGCGCGTAGTTCCTCCGGGATCAGTGA
>VAZL01000860.1:247-2290 GCA_005883445.1 Alphaproteobacteria bacterium
GCCCACAGAGGCGCGTGGACCTGCTCCTCCGAGGTCCCGAGAACGGTGGATAGCATCGTGATCTCGGCGACGTTGCCGAGACAGGCCAGCTGCTGCAATGCCTGCTGGGTTACGGCCGGCAGGCGGGTCAGCTTCCCGACCATCAGGTGCACCACATTGTCGGTGTAACCCTTGGCGTGAATGCGGTTCAGATCCCAGGACCAGCGCGCAGCCTCATGATCGTAGGTGAGTAAGCCCTCCTCGGCGAGCGTAGAGATGAACTGAATGGCGAAAAACGGATTGCCGCCCGTTTTTTCGTGCACCAGTTGCGCGAGCGGCGCGGCGCGTTCCGACTCGCAGCGAAGCCCATCCGCAATCAACTGCCCGAGGTGTTCACGGGCGAGGGGCGCAAGTGTGATCTCCTCCACCTTTCCGCCGGCGTTCTTGACCGCCTCAAGCTTGCGCGTCAGCGGATGAGCGGCATCGACCTCGTTGTCCCGATAGGCGCCGATCAGCATCAGGTGCTGCAGATCCGACCGGGTCAACAGATCCTCGAGCAAGTCGAGCGTCGCGGCGTCGAGCCACTGCAAATCGTCGAGGAACAGCGCCAGCGGATGTTCCGGGCGGGCGAAGATGCCGATGAAGCGCCGGAACACGAGCTGAAAACGGCTTTGTGCCTGCTGCGGCGGAAGCTCCGGGACCGGTGGCTGTTCACCGACGATGAGCTTCAGTTCGGGGACGACGTCGACCATGAGCCGCCCGTTCGGACCTAGCGCCTCATGCAGGGCGTCGCGCCAGCTCGCCAGCTCGGCGTCGCTTTTACCGAGAAGAGGTCGCACAAGGCTCTGAAAAGCCTGGGCGAGCGTCGAATACGGGATGTCGCGCTTGTACTGATCGAACTTGCCGGACGCGAACAAGCCGCGCGGCGGCACGAGCATCTTGTGCAGCTCATTGACCACGGAGGACTTGCCGATGCCGGAATAGCCGGAGACCAGCACCAGCTCCGGGGCGCCGCTCTTGACGATGCGGTCGAAGGAGGCGAGCAAGGTATCGACCTCGCGCGCTCTCCCGTACAGCTTCTCGGGGATCAATAGCCGGTCTGGCGTGTCGTGTTCGCCAAGCGGGAATTCGTCGATGCGGCGCTGAATTTCCCATTCAGCAAGGCAGCGTCGAAGATCACTCTCAACGCCGGCCGCGGTCTGATAGCGCTCCTCAGCAGTCTTCGCGAGTAGCTTCGTGATGATTGCAGATACAGGTGCCGGGACGTCCTTCAACCGCTCGCTTGGCGGCACCGGCTTTCTGGCGATATGGCAATGGACCCACTCCATGGGATCGGACGCGGTGAACGGCAGTGAGCCCGTGAGCATCTGGTAGAGCGTGACGCCAAGTGAGTAGAGGTCGCTGCGGGAATCGATCGAGCGATTCATCCGTCCGGTCTGTTCGGGTGCCATGTAGGCGAGCGTCCCGGCGATGGACTCGGGAGGCGCTGGCGCCTGCCGCTCGCGCGGCAGGCGTGAGGCGATGCCAAAGCCCATGAGCCATACCTGGTTGTTCGCACCGTTGACCAGCACATTGGCAGGCTTGATGTCCTTGTGGATTAGGCCCCGCCCGTGTAATTGACCGAGCGCAGCCGAGAGGCCGACGGCCGGGCGCAAAAACTGTATCAATTCCATCGGTCTTCCAAGCAGTCGATTCAGGGGCTCGCCGCCAGGGTCGGTGAGTACGAGCATCGTCCGCCCCTTGTGCGGTGCGAGCGCGAGAGGACAAACAGCCCAGCCTGAATCGAGATCTGCCCTTAAGGAGAATTCGTGCTCCATCCTCCTGAAGCTTCCCAGAGCGGGGCGTTCCGAGACGGGTGTCATCACGAGAATAGACGGTGGACTCGCGTCGGTTTGGCGCTGGTGCTGGCCTCGATAAAGGATGAACTCCCCATCCTGACGAAGCGTCTCGAGCATGTATTCTGAAAGCTTCATCACGGCGGCCTGATCTTCATCTATAGTCACAGGCTCAGTCATGTTCTTTCCCGTCATCGCGGGCAAGGTGAAAAGAAAAAGTCGCCCGTAT
>VAZL01000861.1:0-1452 GCA_005883445.1 Alphaproteobacteria bacterium
AAAGTCGCCCTCATTGCCGGCGTGACCGGGCAGGACGGCGCCTACCTCGCCGAATTCCTTCTGTCCAAGGATACATCGTCCATGGCGTCAAGCGCCGTTCGTCATCCTTCAATACCGAGCGCATCGACCACCTAATTCATGATCCGCACGAGGAGGGGGTTTCCTTCCATATGCATTACGGCGACGTGACCGACGCGACCAATATCATCCGCATTGTGCAGGAAACGCAGCCGGATGAGATCTACAACCTTGCGGCGCAGTCGCATGTGCAAGTCTCGTTCGAGACGCCGGAATATACGGCCAACGCCGATGGACTTGGAACGCTGCGCTTGCTCGAGGCCATTCGTATCCTCGGCCGCGAAACCAAGACTCGCTTCTATCAAGCCTCGACCTCAGAGCTGTTCGGCAAGGTGCGGGAGATTCCGCAAAAGGAAACGACGCCGTTCTATCCTCGCTCGCCTTACGCGGCGGCAAAGCTCTATGCCTATTGGATCACGGTCAATTACCGCGAAGCCTATGGTATGCACGCGTCGAACGGCATTTTGTTCAATCACGAGAGTCCGATCCGCGGTGAAACGTTCGTCACCCGCAAGATCACGCGTGCGGTCGCGTCGATCGAACATGGTCTACAGCAGAAACTCTTCCTCGGAGATCTCAATGCCCTGCGCGACTGGGGGCATGCGCGCGACTACGTGGAGGGGATGTGGATGATGCTGCAGCAGGCCGAGCCTGACGACTACGTGCTCGCGACCGGCGAGGCCCATTCGGTGCGTGAATTCGTTGAAAAGGCCTTCGCCCAGGTCGGAAAGATCATCGTCTGGCAAGGCAGCGGCGTTGAGGAGAAGGGCATCGAGAAGTCGACCGGCAGGGTGCTGGTCGAAATCGACCCGCGCTATTTTCGGCTGACCGAGGTCGATACTCTGCTGGGAGATGCGAGCAAGGCGCAGGCCAAGCTCGGTTGGCGACACAAGACCAAGTTCGACACGTTGGTGGCAGACATGGTGGAAGCGGATATGGTTGCGGTGGTCGAAGAGCGGAAACGCCGCAACCGCCAGGCCTGAATGTCGCAGGCAGATTTGTCCGATGTCGGATAGCCAGCCGTGGCTGCCACAACTTCAATTCGGGACCATGGCGCTTTTGTTGGTCCGCCTACGCGAGCTTGCGGGGCTGGTCCACTGCGGCAGCCTACGGAGACACGACGATGATCGGAGTAGGCATCGTCGGGTGTAATTACGGCAGAACGGTCCTCATCCCGGCGTTCCGCCAGGACCCCCGCTGCGAGGTCGTCGCGCTGGCGGGAACCGACGCGGCGCGGACGGCGGAGCTCGCTCGGGCCGCGAACGTCGCCCGTGGGCTCGGCAGCTGGCAGGCAATGATCGAAGAGCCGGCCGTTGCGGTGATCGCCGTTGCGGTACCGCCTGATCTTCAGCCCGCCATCGCCCAGCGCGCCCT
>VAZL01000861.1:1485-2313 GCA_005883445.1 Alphaproteobacteria bacterium
TTCTGGAATCCGCGCGCAAGAGCGCGCGGCCCACCATCGTCGATTTCAATTTTCCAGAGCTGCCGTCATGGCAGCGCGCCAAGGCCATCCTGGACGATGGCGCGATCGGGCGCTTGCGGAACGTCGTCGTGACCTGGAACTTCGCAAATCGGGCGACACGGTTGCGCCTCGACAGCTGGAAGACGCGTGGCGACGGTGGCGGCGGGCTGTTGGGAAACTTCGTGTCCCATTGCTTTTATAATCTCGAATGGCTTTGCGGCCCGATCTCGGGCCTCACGGCCCGCCTGTTCGCGCTGCCCGACTGGGACGCGGACGGCAGTATCGCCCTGGCGCTCGCTTTCGCATCGGGCGCCGGCGGCAGCTTGCAGGTGAGCTGCGCGTCTTTGCTCGGCTCTGGTTATCGCCTCGAGCTTTATGGCGAGGACGGCGCCCTAGTGCTGTCTAATCCCACCGCCGATTACTTTCGCGGCTTCGAGCTCAAATTCGCGCGCCACGGCGACGACGCGTTGAAACCGATCGCGATTGAGGATGCGGACGAGGAGCCATCCCCTGATTCACGCGTCTCTCCGGTCAGCCGCCTGGTGCGGCGATTGATTGATGCGTGTGAGAGCGGCGGCTCGCCCTCGCCTGGCGTGGCCGAGGGATATCGTGTGCAATGCCTGATCGACGCGGCGCGACGCGCGCACGCGAGCGGCCGCTGGATCGATGTGGCGCCGCCGGCGGTGCATTCGCCCGATCTTGTCGGCGCCGGCCTCGGCAAGCCGTAACACATGCGAGCCAAATACCCATCCAGCGCTGCCCAATATGTGCCGGCTCTGACCGGCATCC
>VAZL01000862.1 GCA_005883445.1 Alphaproteobacteria bacterium
GATAACACCAAACAGCATGCTTGGAGCGAGGGTCCCAAGCCACTTCGCAATCGTGAGGGTCTGCCCGCGACGGCCTCGCCGTTTCGGCGAGAGTGCTACTCGTGAACGAAACGAACCCGCGAGACGCAGCTCCTGCGGAGGTGCGTGATCACAGTTCGGCGGCTGACGTTGTCGAGACGACACAAGCCAAGATCGCGCGGGCGCTCTCGGCGGTCCCGCCAGAAGTTGCGGTGTCGGCGCGCGTCGCTTATACGGATGCCCAAGGCAAGATCATCGTTCTCCGCGAAACAAGCAACGGTTTTACTTGTATGCCCGGCAATCCGAATATGATCGGAGAGCCGCCAATGTGCGCGGATGCGGCGCAGGTGAGATGCTCTTTGCCATAAAAGATTGCAACCGAATTGTGCTGCTGAACATCACATATAAACGCGAGACACCTTATGTCAGTCAAGAGCGTCCAATTTGCCGTCGCCGCGCACATCATGGCTGCGCTCGCCTTCTACTATGGCGAGGAAATCTCCTCGGCGACGCTGGCCGAGAGCGTGAACGCAAACCCGACCTTCGTCCGGAAGTCGCTCTCCAAACTCTCGAAAGCGGGGTTGGTCGTGACGACACGCGGGAAAAGCGGAGCGAGCGTACTTGCACGTGCGCCCAAACGGATCACGCTGTTAGATATATACCGTGCAAGTGCGGCACCACCGGCGTTTGCGATTCACTCTTATCCTGTGGAAAAGAGGTGTCCGGTCAGTTGCAACCTCAAGGAATGCATGTCGGGGGTTCTTTCTCAAGCTCAGGACAGCTTCGAGAGATCACTCGCAAAAATAACCGTGGCAGATCTAGTTAGTCAGATCCGAGAAAAGACGCATTGACTTTTTTTGATTCGCATTGTGCAGATAAAAAGATCACGACCCTGATGACGCAGGGGCCGAAGGCTCCATTCACTTACACCGGAACCTGACGTCGCGGGACGTGAAGGCTCGAATCAATCACCGCGGGATGGATGCCAATGAAGAAGTACAAGATCGCTGTTTTGGACGATTACCAAAATGTGGCGCTTGAGAGCGCCGATTGGTCGGTGCTCCGCGATCGAGCGGACATCGCCGCATTTCAGAACCACCTCGCCGATCCGGACGCCGTGATTGAGCGGTTGCTGCCTTTTGATGTTGTTTGTGTCATGCGCGAGCGGACGCCGCTGCCCCGCAACGTCATTGAGTGCCTTCCCAATCTCAAGCTCATTGCCTCGACCGGACCTGGAAACGCGTCGATCGATGTCGCCGCCGCGGGCGATCATGGGATCGCAGTGGTTCACACGGGGTATAGGTCGGACCCGACGATCGAATTTACCTGGGCGCTGATCTTGGCCTCCGCGCGACATATCGTGACGGAGAGCAACTCCGTCCGATCCGGCGGCTGGCAGCAAACAGTGGGGACGGATCTCCGTGGAAAGACCCTTAGCGTTCTGGGACTTGGGCGGATTGGATCACAGGTCGCGCGGATTGGGAGCGCTTTTGGAATGAATCTGATTGCCTGGAGCCAGAACATGACGCCCGAGGCCGCCAAAGCCGCGGGCGCAATCCTGGTTTCCAAGGACCAGCTGTTCGAGCGGGCCGACATCCTGACGATCCATTTGGTGTTGAGCAGCCGTACGCGCGGCCTCGTAGGAGCGGCGGAGCTGGAGAGAATGAAGCCAACGGCCCGGTTGATCAATGCGTCGCGCGGGCCGATCGTCGAAGAGCAAGCTTTGATCAGCGTGTTGAAGAACAAGCAAATCGCCGGCGCGGCGATCGACGCATTCGACATTGAGCCGCTGCCTCCGTCTCACCCCTTCCGGACGCTGGACAACGTACTGGCAACGCCGCATATCGGCTACGTATCGCATGGTCTTTACAAGACGTTCTACGAGGATACCGTCTCGAATATTCGGAAGTGGCTCGACACCCATTAGGCACCCGTGGTTCTGAAGGCATTCGACACGTTGTTCAACAAGCGCGACTACGCGGCTGCGATGGTTTAGGCGGCGCGAGGCTCTCAGGAAGTGGGTTTCGGTCAGACGAGGTTTTGGTCCGGGCGCCGGGCGTGCCCGCGTTGAGCCGTCTACCTTACTAATGGTCATCCAGACCGGAAAACATGTCGTCTAAAGTCCCGTTTTGTTTCGATTCCTGTTATGTGGCGTTCGGTCAGATAACCCAGCAGCTGGAATTGCTGCAAGGGCTCGAACGCCACATAACTGATCGAGGGTCAGAGACTCTGTAAGAAGGTCATAAGTCCCTCGTCTGCGGGCTTCGCTTGTTTTGTCGGTTCGGGTTCGCAGTGTGCGATGGCTTTCGCTTTCGTCTCGAGATCCACCGGGGCGTAGATGTTTGTGGTGTCGACCGAGACGTGGCCGAGCCAGTCGCGCACGGTGTTGATGTCTACCCCGCTTCGAAGAAGATGGGTCGCGG
>VAZL01000863.1 GCA_005883445.1 Alphaproteobacteria bacterium
TCGGCGAGTGCGGCGTTTTTACCTACGAGATCGCCGAGACCAAGGTCACGCAGGTGATGGATTTTGCGAGGAAGCACCAGCATCCTTTGCAATGCGTGATGGAAAAGAAGTAGCTTGTCCCTTGCAAATCGCCTGAAACGGGAACGGGTCTTGCATTGGAAATCGTCGCCAATGCAAAGGTTCGGAACCGGGCTTTCGCCACGATCGGGTGTAACTATATGACAAAAGGTTGTTGTTGCCTGAAGCGGCAACGGCGATCATGATGCGGCGGGGGCCACAGAGGACGCGAATGCCGACTTTTTCTCAAAGCCTTGAACAATCCCTGCATCGCGCGCTCGCGATCGCGAACGAGCGCCATCATCAATATGCGACGCTCGAGCACCTGCTGCTGGCGCTGATCGACGACCAGGACGCGGCCGCGGTGATGCGCGCGTGCAACGTCGACCTCGACAAGCTGCGACGGAGCCTCACCGCGTATCTCGAAAGCGAGCTCGAGAATCTGGTGAGCGACGGCAACGACGATTCCAAGCCGACCGCCGGCTTCCAGCGCGTCATCCAGCGCGCCGTCATCCACGTGCAGTCCTCGGGCCGCGAGGAGGTGACCGGCGCCAACGTGCTGGTCGCGATCTTCGCCGAGCGCGAGAGTCACGCCGCTTATTTCCTGCAAGAGCAGGACATGACGCGCTACGACGCCGTCAACTACATCAGCCACGGCATCGCCAAGCGGCCGGGCATGTCGGAAGCGCGCCCGGTGCGCGGCGCCGAGGAGGATACCGATACCAAGACCGGCGACGAGGCCAAAAAGAAGGGCGACGCGCTCGAGGCCTATTGCATCAACCTCAACAAGAAGGCGCGCGAGGGCAAGATCGATCCGTTGATCGGGCGCTCGGCCGAGATCAGCCGCACCATCCAGGTGCTGTGCCGCCGGCAGAAGAACAACCCGCTGTTCGTCGGCGACGGCCACCGTGTTCGCGCTCGACATGGGCACGCTGCTCGCGGGCACGCGCTACCGCGGCGATTTCGAGGAGCGGCTCAAGCAGGTGATCAAGGAGCTCGAGGCCTATCCCGGCGCGATCATGTTCATCGACGAGATCCACACCGTGATCGGCGCCGGCGCCACTTCCGGCGGCGCGATGGACGCCTCGAACTTGCTCAAGCCGGCGCTCGCCTCGGGCACGCTGCGCTGCATCGGCTCGACCACCTACAAGGAGTACCGGCAGTATTTCGAAAAGGACCGTGCGCTCGTACGCCGGTTCCAGAAGATCGACGTCAACGAGCCGACCGTTCCGGACGCGATCGAAATCCTCAAAGGCCTCAAGCCCTATTTCGAGGACTACCACAAGCTCAAATACACCTCCGAGGCGATCAAGGCGGCGGTCGAACTGTCCGCGCGCTACATCCACGACCGTAGGCTTCCGGACAAGGCCATCGATGTGATCGACGAGTCCGGCGCGGCGCAGATGCTGCTGCCGGAGAACCGGCGCAAGAAGACGATCGGCATCAAGGAAATCGAAACCACCATCGCCACCATGGCGCGGATTCCACCGAAGACCGTGTCGAAGGACGACGCGGTGGTGCTGCAACATCTCGACCAGACGTTGAAGCAGGTCGTGTACGGCCAGGACAAGGCGATCGGCGCGCTCTCCGCCTCGATCAAGCTCGCCCGCGCGGGCTTGCGCGAGCCGGAAAAGCCGATCGGCTGCTACCTGTTTTCGGGTCCCACCGGCGTCGGCAAGACCGAGGTGGCAAAGCAGCTCGCGGTCGCGCTCGGCGTGGAAATCATCCGCTTCGACATGTCGGAATACATGGAGCGCCATACCGTCTCGCGGCTGATCGGCGCGCCGCCCGGCTATGTGGGCTTCGACCAGGGCGGCTTGCTCACCGACGGCGTCGACCAGCATCCGCATTGCGTTCTTCTGCTCGACGAGGTCGAGAAGGCGCACCCGGATCTGTTCAACGTGCTGCTGCAGATCATGGATCACGGCAAGCTCACCGATCACAACGGCAAGCAGGTCGATTTCCGCAACGTCATCCTGATCATGACCACCAATGCCGGCGCGGCCGACCTCGCGCGGCAGGCTTACGGCTTTACCCGCATCAAGCGCGAGGGCGACGACGTCGAGGCTATCAACCGGCTGTTCGCGCCTGAATTCCGCAACCGGCTCGATGCCATCATCACCTTTGCGCATCTCACGCCCGAGATCATCGCCAAGGTGGTCGAGAAATTCGTGCTCCAGCTGGAGGCGCAGCTCGGCGACCGCGACGTCACCATCGAGCTGTCGGAAGAGGCCAGCCAGTGGCTGATCAAGCACGGCTATGACGAGCAGATGGGCGCGCGGCCGATGGCGCGTCTGATCCAGGAGAACATCAAGAAGGCGCTCGCCGACGAAGTCCTGTTCGGCAAGCTCAAGGGCGGCGGCCACGTGCGCGTCATCGCGGTCAAGGACGAAGCGGGCGCCGAGAAGCTCGGCTTCGAGTATCTCGACGGCCCGGTCACGCCGAAGCCCGAGAAGATTCCCGAGGCCAAGCCCAAGCGCCGCAGCCCCCGCCGCAAGCCGTCCGGCCCGAAAGGCGGCTCGGCGCCGCGCGGCTCGGTGCCGAAGGTGCCGCTGGTCAAGGTCTAGACGCGATCGACTGGTCGCCCCCGCACAGCCTTTGCTATCGCCCGCGCGCGGGCCTCAGCGTTTGCGCTGCTCCAATCGAGTCGTTGCGCACGAAGACGAGCGCGATCATCGCCCCCGCAAGCGTGTAGGACGGGATGCAAAACGTGTTGCGTGATGGCCGGTCAGGCAGTATGGCGGATTACGCTACGCTAATCCGCCCTACGTCCGCGGGGATGCAATGCCCGCCTTCATCTGCGAGACCTGCGGCAGCCAATTTACGCCGTCGGATGCGCCGCCGCGCTCCTGCCCTATCTGTGAGGACGAGCGTCAATTCGTTCCGCCCGGCGGCCAGAGGTGGACCACCCTC
>VAZL01000867.1 GCA_005883445.1 Alphaproteobacteria bacterium
ATTGCCCGGCGGCGATAGTCATCGGCCCGCGAGTGCATCATGGATCCTCGCACTCAATCAGAATGCCTTGGGCGGCGTGCCGTTCCATAGCTATGCAGCGCATTCTTGTAAGGTCTGCGCTTGCCGGGTTTCTAAGCCGCACCGGCGGCGGGAAAATCGCCGGCGCGGAATTTTGCTGTTGACTGCCGTAACGAGAATCTTCGAGAAGGGCGTACTCACCGAAATTGCGCGCTGGATTGCTCATGCCCGGGCTTGGCCCGTCGCGACGTGCTAAAAGCGGGCATTTGCGGTCACATGAAACCCGGATTGCGGGGCAGATACTGAGCCCAATTTCCAAAATCGTGCGTCGATACGAGCACCATTGGAAACGTGATGCGCATCCCGTGCTCTACAGCAATGCTGAGAGCTACGTCACTCGTACCGGGAAGGAACGCTGATACGTGCGAAGAACCGCTCTTTGCAGCCAACTGCAGTGCCGCCTTGAATGCGGCGCCGAGGA
>VAZL01000868.1:0-1878 GCA_005883445.1 Alphaproteobacteria bacterium
TTGCCATGGCACGGTCGGCCTGCAGCATGCGGCGATGGCGGTCTACAATGCGTGGTGCGACCGCGTGCCGGTGATCATCGTCGGCGGCAACGATCTCGATGCCGCGCATCGCCCTCCGGGCGTGCCGACGATCCATTCCGCCCAAGACATCAACGCGCTGGTGCGCGACTTCACCAAATGGGACGACACGCCGGTCTCGCTGCAGCATTTCGCACAGTCCTTCGTGCGCGCCTACAAGATCGCGATGACCCCGCCGTACGGGCCGGTGGCGATCTCGCTCGACGCTGGCCTGCAGCAAGAGCCGATTCGCAATAATGGCGAAAAGCTCTCCATTCCGCGCTACGTTCCGACCTCCCCGCCGCAGGGCGATACCGGCGCCGTGAAAGAGGCGGCGCGGCTCCTCGCCAATGCGCAGAACCCCGTGATCGTCGCCGATCGCGCCGCTCGCAGCGAGAACGGCGTCCGGCTCCTGGTCGAGCTGGCCGAGCTCCTGCAGGCGCAAGTGATCGACCAGGGCGGCCGAATGAACTTCCCCAACACGCATTATCTGCGGCGTCCGCCCACGGCGGTCGGCAACGCCGACGTCATCCTGGGCCTGGAGCTGACCGACTTCTGGGCGACCGTCAACGCCTATATCGACAACGGCGAGCACGGGATCGGCATCAACACGTCGCGGATCAAGCCGGAGACCAAGCTGATCAGCATCAACGCGTCGGAACTGCTGACGAAAGCAAATTACCAGGACTTCCAGCGCTTCCAGTCCGTCGATGTGTCAATGCCTGCCGATGCCGAAGCGACGCTTCCCGCGCTGATCGAAGCGGTGAAGGCGGCGATTCCCGCCGACCGCAAAGCCGCCATCGAGAAACGCGGCGATGCTGCAAGGAAGGCCTATGCCGAGCAGCGCGAGCGCACCAAGCAGGCTGCGGCGCTGGCCTGGGATGCGAGCCCGATTAGTACGGCACGCATGTCGATGGAGATCTGGGCGCAGATAAAGGACCTGGACTGGTCGCTGGTGTCGGTATCCGGCGTTGGCTTCAACTGGCCTAACCGGTTGTGGCCGATGGAGAAGCATTATCACTGGCTGGGGGCATCGGGAGGTTATGGCGTGGGGTACGGCGCCCCCGCCTCGGTCGGCGCCGCGCTCGCGAACCGCGATCTCGGCCGCTTCTCCGTCAACATCCAATCCGACGGCGATCTCATGTATGCGCCGGGCGTGTTGTGGACCGCCGCACGGCACAAGATTCCGCAGTTGGCCGTGATGTTCAACAACCGCGGCTATCATCAGGAAGTCATGCACGTGCAGCGCCTGTCCAACTTCCGCAATCGTGTGGCCAATCTTGGTAACGACATGGGGCCGATCGGCACCAGCATCGAGAACCCGGACATCGAGTACCACAAGCTCGCGGAGTCGATGGGCTGGTGGGCGAAGGGGCCGATCAAGGATCCGGCGCAACTCGGGCCGGCGCTCAAGGAAGCGGTCGCCGTGGTGAAATCCGGCCAGCCTGCGCTGCTCAATGTCTGGACCCAGCCGCGCTAGGGGAGGCCTGTCGATGCGTTTGGTTCGTAGTTTTGGGCCGGCGGCGCTCGCCGCCGGCCTCGCACTCGGCTGCGGCGGCGCGTTTGCCGCCTCGGCCGAGAAGGGCAAGACGGCTTACACCCAGCACGGCTGCTGGCAGTGTCACGGCATGCAGGCTCAAGGCGGCCTCACCGGCCCCAAGCTCGCGCCGGACCCCATTCCGATTGAGGCGTTCACGGCTTTTGTGCGCACCACCAACCGCGCCATGCCGCCCTACTCGGAGGCGATCCTGCCGAACGACGATCTTGCGGATATCCACGCCTATCTGCAAACGATCCCGAAGCCGGCGGATTACAAGAGCA
>VAZL01000868.1:1887-2493 GCA_005883445.1 Alphaproteobacteria bacterium
CGTCATTGCCGGGCTTGACCCGGCAATCCATCGATTTTTGCAAAACGTTTTTGCGAAGAAGATGGATGCGCGGGTCATAAGCGCGTTCACGCGCGTCTTCGACGCGCTTCTGCCCGCGCATGACCCAGTGGTTTACCCGTCCTGGAATGCGGCCAGAGGTCTCGATCACAGATCGAGCACCAGCCGCTCGCTCTTGCAGCCGGCGCAACAGATCATGACCTTGGTGTTTGAGGCCTGCTCCTCCTCGGTCAGGATGGCGTCGCGGTGCTCGGGGGTGCCCGAAATCACCCGCTGCTCGCAGGCTCCGCAAATCCCGAGCTCGCAGGAATAGTCGACGTCCACGCCGGCATCGAGCAGCACCTGCAGGATGCTCTTGCCTTCGGGAATGACGAATTCCTGTCCAGAGCGGGCGAGCTCGACCACGAAGCCGCCCTTCTTGTCCGCCTCCTGCTTGGGGGTGAAATATTCGACGTGGATCTGCGCGCGAGGCCAATCCGCGGTCGCGGCTTCGAATGCCTTGAGCATCGGCGTCGGTCCGCAGCAATAGAGGTGCGCGTCCTTCGGCGCCTCGGCGACGATCGCCTTGACGTCGAGGAAACCGCCTGC
>VAZL01000869.1 GCA_005883445.1 Alphaproteobacteria bacterium
GGGAAGAGGAGCATGCCCTTCGATGCCTCGAGAGCGGTTTCGAGGTACGGCACGAGCGCTGCCGCGATGGGAACCGCTTCCTCGCGAGCGCCCTTGGTGGTGTCGTTGTCGTACGAGCGGCGCACCGTGAGCAGCCGGCGCTTCAGATCGACGTCGCGCTTCTGCAGCCCGAACAGCTCGCCCTTGCGCAGGCCCGCGTAGAGCGCGGTGGCGACCAGCGGCCGATCTTCGCAGCTGAGCTCGGCGAGTAGCCGCGGGACCTCGTGCGGCTCGAGGAACGCCGGCGCACGCTTCGGCACTTTCCGTGGCCTCGTGTCCGACGCAGGGTTCTGGCCGTGAACCAGATCGGCCCGGCGTGCGCGGTTAAACGCGGTGCGGACCATCGCGCGCAGCTTGTTTACCGATCGCAGCGGCTGGGACTCAAGCTGGAACGAGTGCCGAAGCACGATGTCGGACAGGCGTTCCTCAAGCACGAGGTGATGGTCAACGAGGTCTTCCTGGGGCTCGTGCCACAGGACGGAAAGACGCCGGCGAAGGTGCCGCGCCACTTTCGCTGGGTCCTCGGCGAGTACCTGAACCTGCCATTCGAGGAGTTCGACCGAGACGCCATGCGTCTGGAGCAGCGACGGCTTCAGCCGGATGCGATGCTCGAAGATCCCACGCACCACCGCCGCTACTTCATCGAGTACGAGACCGGCACCGCGACGATCAACGACGCCAAGAAGTCCACTTCGACACGCGCCAACCTGGACCGCTACTACGCCTTCTTCAAAGGGAACTACCGCGTTCACTTCAACGATCGCTGGCGACCACGGTTGCTTTTCGTCACCCAGAGCGAGGCGCGTCGCAATTCGATCGTCGAGCTGCTCGAGAAAGAGGACTTCCCCACCACGGGCGAATTCGCCGCTCGCGCCCTGACGCTCGAAGGCGCGAAGCAGTTTCTAATCCGCAAGCTTTCCTCATCCGCCTCGTCGCCGGCGCGTGAAGTGCCGATGCCACAGCGGCCGCCGGCGGCCCGA
>VAZL01000870.1:0-2163 GCA_005883445.1 Alphaproteobacteria bacterium
CGGCGCGGAGGCCGGCCCGACGGCAAGCGCCGCGCCGGCAGCCTCTAGGCGCTTCGGCTCGGCCGCGGCATAGACCACGATGGAAGGGACACCGAGGCCATACTCGGCCACCGAAAGCTGTAGCCTCGGTAGCGTCGCCGATTCCGTGCTTGCCGCGACGGCCGCGGCGCGCACGGGCGCGTGCGTCGCGGCCACTGCCATGCCGAGAATTGGGTGGCGGCAACACCGATCATGGTCGCGGCAACCTGGCTGAAAAAGGTAGGAACAACGGACGCGGCGCGGATGCCTGCGACCAGAATCGCACCGATATCTCGGCTGACTTGCAGCAGCGCAGCCTCGTTCTTCGTATCCTTCATGGCCAGCATGCCGGCCAGTCCTTCGAAGAACGCGCCGGTGAAGACGCGCGAGAAGGAGTGCGGCTCCGAACTGAGCGCCGTCGCCGGTGCCATGGTCGGAAGCGTGTCGGGATCCCGGTAGAAGAAGGTATTCACTGCATTGCGCAAGCAGTCGGCCTCGACCGCGGAAGGAACCGATTGCCGGATGGCCCAGCCGAGCTGTTCCGCCAACCGTGACAGCCGCGACGCGCGGTGAAGCACACCGCCGGTCTCCGCCAGTACTCCCTCGCGTAGGCTCGGCAGCTGAAGCGCCGACAGAATCGCGCTCATGTCGCCGAACGATTCGTGGAAGGCGGCAACTTCTATGCTCGCGGCGTCGAACAATTGCGGCTTGAGCGAATCGAGAATGGCGTGCCCGAGCTCGTGGCACACCACGTCCGGACTCTCACCGGAAAAGACCGTTCTTCCCGCGGCCGAACCGTGGAAGAACTTCAAGCCCTCCCGGTCGTAAAAGGCGTTGAGGTCGATCCCGAAATCGAGATCCACGGGCAGTATGGAGCCTACTTCCCAGGACGTTCCCGGCAGCAACGCTCCCCAGAAATCGGCGCCGCGCCGCAAGGCTTCGGCGGCAGTCCAGTAGCGAAAATCCGCGGTTCCAGGCGAGTGCGGTTTAGCCTCGGGAGCAGAAGCCGGATTCACAATTCGGATCGAGAAGGGCTGCTCTCTCAAAACGGGGACCGGCCTTTGGATCACCTGGCCTCCGCTCGGCTGTGCACCGTCACCGGGATCTTGCTCCCAAGCGTTGACCACGCCTTTCGGCTTGGCTTCCGCGGCTGCCGCGCGTGCCTTGCCTCTGCGCCCGCTTCTCGCGGGTGACGTCTTCGATGCGCGTTTGGATCGCTTCGTTGCCATCGCATCTCTCCCATTACTGAGTTGCCGACATCAAATCCATGCGCGAAGGCCGCACTGGTCCTGATGGGCGGCCTTTCCATCATGGTGCATTCAGTGGCGATACGACGTGAGATAAATCACAGTAGCTCAGCTAAACTGTGAGAGTCGCCGCCTGCTATAACCGTTGGCAATGACGACGATGCCTAAGCATCGAACCCTGGATCGGCCGGAACCAGTCACCAACGCGCAACAGATGGGAAAAATGGCCGGACGTTCGGCGGCTATCCCTGGTCTTCGAATTCGCTGTCCTTTTCACTGTCAGGCGATCTAGTTTCTGGCGGGTGACCGGAGGAAATCGATGGCCGCTTCCATGCGATCTGCGCGCCTGCATGAGGCTGGGCAGCCGTTGCGGATCGATACGGTGGAAATTCCGGAGCCACGTCCGCGCGATGTGCTGGTTCGGGTGAAGGCGTGCGGCATCATTCCCAACATGAACGCGATCTTCAGCGGCCGGCTGTGGAATCACCTGCCGCCGCTGCCCGCGAGCGTTGGGCTCGACGCCGCCGGCGTGATCGCGGAGGTCGGGAGTGAGGTCACCGACGTCGCCGTGGGCGATCGTGTTTACGTCAATCCGTGGCTCTCCTGCGGGATGTGTTCGTATTGCCGCGCGGGCGAGCCGATGCTGTGCAGCGCTGCTGCCTTCCAGGGCTATTTCGGTTTTTTTCCTCATTCGACGCGTCAGCTCCTGGATTATCCGTTTGGCGGTTTTTCGGAGTACATTACTGCATCTCCGCAGCGGCTGGTGCATTTGCCGCCGCGAGTGACATTCGACCAGGCGGCGCGCTTCGGCTACCTCGGCACGTCGTACGCTGCGCTGCGTCTTGGCCAGGTGCGCGGCGGCAGTTGGGTCGCGATCAACGGAATTACCGGCACGCTG
>VAZL01000870.1:2290-3030 GCA_005883445.1 Alphaproteobacteria bacterium
ACATTACTCGCCCTTGCCATGGGAGCGACGCGCATTCTCGGCCTTGGCCGCAATCGTGACGTGCTTGCACAATTGAAAGCGCTGGCGCCTGACCGTATCGAGGTCCTCGCGCTCGGTGATGCTCCGATCGCGGCTTGGATGCAACGGCATACAGAGGAGCTCGGCGTGGACGTACTCATCGATTGCTCCGCGCGCAGTGCCGCCGCAGCGAACACCGCGGAGGCGCTTGCCGGGCTGAAGCGCGGCGCGATCGCAGTCAATATCGGCGCGTTGACCGAGCCGCTCGCAATCCAACCGATCCGTTTTATGACCGCTCGCCTGCAATTCTGCGGCTCGAACTGGTTCACGACGGGGGAGGGCCAGTCGATGGCCGAGATGGCGCAGGTTGGCATGCTTGATCTGACCAAGCTGGCCACGCGCGCCTATCCTCTTGCGAAGATCAATGAGGCGCTGGCCGAGGTGCAGACGCGCCCGGGCGGGTTCGTCAATATCGTGGTCCATCCAGACCACTGATAATGCCGAGTCGAACGAAGGATTGATCAAACCGCGCATCAGTACACGGAGCGAACAGGATGATCGGGATTGCTCGGCTTACGCGACTTGGCCTTATTGGCCTTATTGCCCCGCTGCTCGTGATCGGCATCACTTTCGCAGCCATGCCGGTGCACGCACAGCTTGCGCCGTCGCAGCCGATCAAAATCGTCGTCGGCGTACCGGCGGGCGGCCTCGGCGATCTTGCC
>VAZL01000030.1 GCA_005883445.1 Alphaproteobacteria bacterium
ACCACGCCATCGCGCAGCAGCCAACTGAACGCCAGCTCGAGCATGGTGTGACCGCGGCGTGCGGCGAATGTCTCGAGTTCGCCGACGATGCGCCAGTTGCGCTCGTTGATGAACTCCTGGGCGTGACGTGGGTTCTTCGCCAACCGCGATCCCGGCGGCAGCGCCGCGCCGCGCTTGTACTTGCCGGTCAGCAGGCCGCTGGCGAGCGGGAAGTAGGGCAATATGCCCAAGCCGAGTGCCTTGGCCGCCGGAATGAGCTCGCGCTCGACCTCGCGCACGAGCAGGCTGTACTCGTCCTGACATGACACGAACGCGGCAAGCCCGTGCTGCTGTGCCGTGGCCTGCGCCTCGACGACCTGCTGCGCCGATAGATTCGAGCAGCCGAGGAAGCGCACCTTGCCCTGCTGCACCAGATCGTCGAGCGCGCGCAGGGTTTCCTCGATCGGGGTCTGTGGGTCCGGGCGATGCAGCTGGTAAAGATCGATGCAATCGGTGCGCAGCCGCTTCAGGCTCGCCTCGACCGCGTGCATGATGTAGTGCCGCGACGCGCCCTTGAGCTCGCCCGTCTCATCCATCGGCATGCCGAACTTGCTCGCGAGCACGATCGCTTTGCGCTTCTCGCCGAGAATTCGTCCGAGCCACTCCTCCGAGCCGCCTTTGTCGCCGTAGCTGTCGGCGGTGTCGATGAGGTTGATGCCCAGCTCGATCGCCTTGCCTACGACCCGGCTCGACGCCGCAAAATCGATGCGGCCGCCGAAGTTGTTGCCGCCGAGGCCGATGACCGACACTTCGAGCGTGGAGCCGCCGAGCCGCCGTTTGCCCATCGGGACCATCTTGCTCACTGCGCGCGCGTAAGCCCGAGGATCTTCCGCGCCTCGTCGGGGGTGGCGATTTCGCGTCCCAGCCCGCGCGCGATGCTCGCCATGCGCTCCACCAGCACGGCATTGCTCTTGGCGAATTCGCCCGGCGCGATATAGGGATTGTCCTCATAGCCGACGCGCACGTGTCCGCCGAGCGCGACCGCCAGTGAGAGAATCGGCCACTGCTTCTGCGGGTTCATGACACTCACGTTCCAGATGCAGTTTTGCGGAAGATTATCCACCATGAACTGCAGGGCGCGCTCGGTCGGGGGCGTCCAGGTGCCACCGGGCCAGCCGATGAATAGCGTGGTGTAGGTATTCTCTCTGAGGTAACCCTGCTTGCGCACGAATTCGAGATGCCAGAACGCGCCGGTGGTGAAGCATTCGCATTCCAGCTTCACCTTGTGCTCCTCGGCCGCCTTGGCATAGGCCATGAGCTCCTCGACCGGGTGGATCGCCATCATGCGTTTGGGCGGCAGTGAGGGCTCAGGCTGGAAATATTCGTCGTGCGCGTTGAAGCAGACCGCCATCATGTCGGGCCCAAGCTCCATCAGCTTGATCTTTTCCTCGATGCGCGCCGACGCCACGCCGAACTGCATGATGGGATCGACCTTGTTCATGATCGCATCCTGCAGCCGCTTCCAATCGTCGTGGTAGATGCGCGATACCTGCCGACCGTCGGCCTGGATCGTCTCCTCGAGCGTGCGCCGGCCGTGGATGTGGGCGATCGCGGCGCCGGCGTTGACGGCGTCGATGTATTGCTGCGCGACCCCCGGAATGTCCTCCTGCGACGGGCAGAGGTGGTTGTGCGGATAGGACGTGCGCGAGTCGCAGGCGACCGTGATGATCAGCTTTTCCATGGGGGCTCCTGAATTATCATGCGCGGGCGTGAGCCGGGCATCCATCTTTGTTCGAAAAAGATGACGAGCTCGAGGGTCATCGTGCTCGCACCGCAACGATCTCGTTCGACCGGGCCGCTTGCACGATGGCGTCGAACACCGACATGCCGTGCAGGACCTCGTCGACCGGCACCGGGTAAGATCTGCACTCGCGGATGGCGCGCGCGAATTCGGTAAGCTCCGCATTGAGCATGTTGAAGCCGGGATGCTCGCTGATTTCGTCGGGCGGCGCGGTCACCGGGCCGGTCGGTGCCTGTTTCGAGGTTGGCACGAAGCGCAACGTCTGCAGGTTGGGTCTTGAAATCTCCGCCAGCCCTTTGCTGCCGTAGAGCGTGAAGGAAAAGCTCGTGGCGGTGGCGACGGAGCAGAAAATCAGGCCGGTGGCGCCGCCGTCGAAGCGCAGCATGACGGTGGTCGTATCATCGGAGGGACCTGGAATGTTGCGGGCGGTCACACAGCGCACATCGCGCACCCGGCCCGCGAATTCGATCATATGATCGAGCGCATGCACGCCGACGGCCGTCAGCGCGCCGCCAGGCGCTTCCTCGGGCGCAGCCCGCCAATTGTCCGGCGCAATGAACTGGCCGGTGCTGGTGGTGTGCTGCGCCACCATGGAGATGACGGTGCCGAGCCGCCCCTCGGTCGACCGCCCGATCGGCGCCAGCGCGGTCGAGCGTGATGGGCTTCTCGACGTGGATGTGCTTGCCTGCCGCGGCGGCCGCGATGATCTGCGATTCATGCAGGCTGTGAGGCGTAGCCAGGACGACCGCGTCCACATTCCGATCCGCGAGGAGTTGCTCGTAGCTGTCGACCAGCGCCAGCTCCTGGCTGCGGCAGAAGTCTTCAGCCGTCGCGCGCGTGCGGGTGTGGGCGAGCACGAAGCGCAGGTCTTTGCTCTTGCCCTGCACCGATGCGACCAGCGAGCGCCCCCAGCGTCCCAGTCCTACGATCGCGGCACGGATCATGTGAGCATTGTTCGCGCTTCGCGGGGATGGGACCGATATCATCGGCCGTGGCTGGATCGCCCGCTTTCGCGGGCGATGACAGTGAGGCTAACATCCGGACCCATCCCTCTCAACGCGCTGCCGGGCAAAATCATGTACACGAATGCCGCCATCATCGGCGTAGGACAGTCGGCCTATACGCGCCGGCCGCAGCCGGGACAGTCGACGCATACCTTCATTCGCGACGCAGTCGTCGCCGCGCTCGTGGACGCCGCGATCGACCCGCGCGAGGTCGACGGGATGGCGGTCGCCTCGTTCTCGCTCGCGCCGGACGCCGCCATCGATCTCGCCTGGAAGCTCGGCTTGTCGTTGCGCTGGCTCGTCCAGGACACCAATGGCGGCTCCTCCGCCATGAACATGCTGGGGCACGCGCTGCGCGCCGTCGAGACCGGTGCCGCGTCGGTGATCCTGGTGACGGGCGGGGATGCCACCGGGCTCGGCGGCTACGCCAAGGTGGCGGCCAATTTCAACATCGCGACCCAATTGCACCTGGCGCCGCTCGGCCACGGCGGGCCGAACGGCGTCTATGCGCTGGTGACCAGCCGGCAGATGAAGACGTACGGCTTGCAAAAATCCGATTACGGCCAACTCGCCATCGCGCAGCGCGCCTGGGCGGCGCACAATCCCTACGCCGTGTACCGCGCAGCGATGACCATGGAGGACTACCTCGCCGCGCCGTTGGTCGCCGACCCGCTGTCGCGCTACGACTGCGTGCCAGTGGTCGCGGGCGCGCAGGCTATCGTCGTCGCCCATCCCGATCGTTGCCCCGACGGCCGCGCGCCCGTGCGCGTGCGTGCCCACCGCGCGAGCTTCAACTACGACAATCAGGAGGGCGACGGTCTGCAGACCGGCATCAGCACCTTTGCCGGCGAGCTGTGGCGGGCCGCCGGCGTGGATCCTGCGGATATCGATGTCGCCTCGATCTACGACGACTACCCGACCATGGTGTTCGCGCAGCTCGGCGAGCGACGGTTTCCGCTCAATACCTGGGGCGGGATGCTCTCCGCCGGCCAGCCGGGAGGACCCGCCGGCGGACTGAATGGAATCTCGGAAGCGGTGCTGCAATTGCAGCATCGCGCCGGCGCGCGGCAAGTCGAGGCCGCAAGGCTCGCGGTGACGACTGGATATGGCATGACCCTATATCGCTATGGGGCCACTGCCGCCGCCGCCGTGTTGGAGCGCCTGGAATGAATCGAGGTGTTGCAATCTGGCGCTGCGTCAAATGCCGGACCGGATTCTTTCCGCAGCGGCTCCTGTGCTCGCGCTGTCACGGCGATACGTTCGAAGAGGATCGGGTCTATCAGGCCGTGGTGGAGGAGATTTCGACCATCCGGCATATGCTCGGGCAGACCGATTGGCAGCCGCGACGCATCGCCAGCGTGCGTACCTCCGACGGCCAGCGCATCACGGTCGGGCTCACCGACGAGTCCGAACCCGGCACCGTGATCGAGTTGTTCGAGGAGAACGCGTCGCCGTTCGGCGCTGCCAAGAAATGATAAGGCGCACGTGCCGCGACCGCGGCCATTTCATTTCCCCTCATCCAACGCTACCCGGCCTTTTTCCACGCCGCGTCCGCCTCCAAGACCCGGCGCGCGGCGTTCGCCATCGCCGCGTCGATCATGTGGCCGTCGACGGTGGTCGAGGCACTGCCCTGCGCCAGCGCCTGGTCGAACGCCTCCAATACGCGCGCGTAGTAGTCGAGCTCGGCCGCGCTCGGGCGGTAGAGCCGGTTGCAGGGTTCGATCTGCGAAGGATGAATGAAATCCCTCCGCGTCGCGCACATTTGCGAACACGCCGTCGAGCGGCGTGTCGAAGCGCGCGGCGCGCGCCGCCAGTAAGGTGTGCGAGCGCGCGTGCAGCATTTCCGGGCCGTCGATCGACCACGCGCAGCCGAGGTCGGTGTTGAGATCGCCGTCTTGCGCGCCGCCGAAGGTCAGCGACACGACCCGCTCGGCCGCAATGGCCATGTCGTAGGCGTTGAGCACGCCACGCGCGCTTTCGATCGAGAGCACGACCTGGATCGCGCCCGGCGTGACACCACGCCCTTGCTCGATCGCGCCGATCATGGCGACCCAGCGCATCACTTCGTCGCGCGTCTCGACTTTGGGCAGGAAAATGCCGGCAAGTCCAGCGACGCCGATGATCGCGTGGAGATCGTCCGTGGCGAGGCCACTGTCGAGCCCGTTCACCCGCACCCAGACCCGATTGCCCGGAATCTTCGGCGCGTATTGGCGCACGCCGGCACGGGCATCGACTTTCTCGGCGGCGGGCACGGAATCCTCGAGATCGAAGATGAACGCGTCCGCCGGCAGCCCAAGCGCCTTCTCCAGGAATTTTTCACGATTGGCCGGGACGTAGAGAAAGCTGCGTGCAAGCGGCATGATCCTTCGTCCTCGCGGGTATCGGCTGTCGTTACTCTGCGGCCTGAACCGCTCCCTTCGCCGTCCCCAGGCGCGTAACCCCTGCCGCCACCAGATCCCGGATCGCGGACTGCGAATAGCCGAGCGCTGCGAGCACCTCCTCGGAGTGCTCGCCCAGCATGGGTGCATGCCGGTCGATCGCGGGCCCGTCGTGGTCGAAGAGGACGGGATTGCGGGTCGTGCGCATCTTGCCTAAACGCGGATACCTCCTTGAAGTTGTTCACGCGTGCGCACGGCACGCCGGCAACGAGCAGAGCTTGCTCCAGTTCCTGGCAGCCGCGTCCCTGTACGGCCGGTTCGACCAGGGCGAGCAGCGCGTCCTCGTTGGCTTTGCGCTTGGAATAGGAGGAAAAGCGCGCATCGCCCACGTGGGCGTCGAGACCGAGCACCTGCATGAGTCTGGCGAAAAGCGCATCGTTGGGTGTTCCGATGGCGAGATGGCGGACGTCTTTGGTCTCGAACAGCTGATAGGGCGCGTTGAGGCGATGGCGATTGCCGAGCGGCTGCGGCACCTTTCCTGTTTCGAGATATTCGGCAACCTCCCACGCCGCCGCGGCAATCGAAGCCTCGACCAGAGATACGTCGGCGATACGGCCCTCGCCGTTGCGTGCGGCACCCACGAGTCCGGCAAGCGTCGCATAGGCCGCGAACAAAGCGCCGAACACGTCGGCCGTCTGCACGCCCGGCCGCATCGGCATCTTGCCGGGCTCGCCGGTCACCGAGAGCGCGCCCGAAAATGCTTCGATGATGAGATTGACGCCGGCGCGACGCCGGTCGGGTCCGCTCTGGCCGAAGCCCGATACCGACGTGTAGATGATGCGCGGATTGACGGCTTTGACGTGCGCGGCGCCGAGGCCGAGCTTGTCGAGCGCACCCGGCCGGTACGCCTCGAGCACCACGTCCGATATGCGCGCGAGCTTGAGCAGGATCTCGATCGCCTGCGGTCGCTTGAGATCGAGCACGAGGCTGCGTTTGTTGCGATTGAGCGCGACGAAGCTCACGCTCTCGCCGTCGCGGATCGGCGGCGTCGCGCGCCCCATGTCGCCCTGCGGCGGTTCGACCTTGAGCACGTCGGCGCCCATGTCGGCGAGCAGCGTGCCGGCGAGCGGGCCGGCGATGAAATTTGCCAGCTCGATGACTCGAACTCCCGCCAACGGCTTTGCCATGTCGATTTCCTTGCACTCGGACTATCAGGGGGTGGACCGACGCATTCCTCCGCTGTGCATCAGGCACGAACGCGTTTTAGCTATTGTATCTTCAGTCCCGCCTTGTCGATGATGTCCTTGTACATCGGAACCTCGCGCGCGATGCGCGCGCGGAAAACCTCAGGTCCCTCGGCGACGACGGGGAGGCCCGCTTTCACGAACTTCTCCCGGATATCGGGGCGGTTGAGGATCAGCGCGAGTTCCTTCGCCAGCCGGTTGATGACCGGCTGCGGCGTCCCGGCCGGCGCGTAAATGCCCTGAAAGGTATCGGAGACGGCATCCTTCACCCCGAGCTCCTCGAGCGACGGCACATTGGGAAGATCGGGCCAACGCTCCCGCGAGGTCACGGCGATGGGACGCACTTTGCCGGCGTCGATCAACGCCATCAAGGATCCGATGTTAGCGGTGTAGAGGTCGACTTGGCCGGCGAGCACGGCGGTCGTCGCAGGCCCCGCGCCCGGGAACGGAATATGCAACATGTTGATGCCGGTCCGCAGCTTGAGGACTTCGCCGGCGAGATAGGGTGTCGTCCCGGCGCCCGGGCTCGTCCAATTGAGCTTGCCGGGATTGGCCTTCGCCTTGGCGATCAGTTCCGGCATGGTCTTGACGTCCGATTGCGCTGGGACCACGAATGCGTTGGGTGATGCCCCGATCACCATGACCGGGACGAAGTCCTTGAATGGATCGTAGGTCGCCTGGGCGTAAAGGCTCGGATTGACCACGTAGGCGCTCGAGCACACCAGCAAGGTATAGCCATCGCCGCCGGCGCGCGCCGCCGCCGCAATGCCGATATTGCCGCCGGCGCCGCCGCGGTTCTCGATGATCACCGGCTTGCCCAGCGCCTCGCCGAGCGGGGTATTGATCAGCCGGGCCGCGATGTCGGTTCCGCCGCCAGCGGGAAAGCACACGATCATGGTGATCTGCCGCTCGGGATATTCCGCGCGTGCGGCGGAACATGTCGCGCCCGCCGCGGCGATCAAAATCATCGCCGGCAGCATGCGTCGCAGAATCCGCCCGGCGCGTGGGAGGTTCGACATGGGGGCTTTGCTCCTGGGCGTGTTTTATTGTCCAATGATTATGGCAGCCATTTCCGCCGCCGTCATGCGGTGCGCGGGCGCTGCGGGCCGAACCAACCAGATCGCTCAAGGAGCCATGACCAACAGTTTCGATACGATCATCATTGGCGGCGGCGCGGCGGGATGCGTGCTGGCCAACCGGTTGTCTGCACGCTCGGGTGCGAAGGTGCTGCTGCTCGAAGCCGGACCGGACACGCCGCCGGGCAAAGAGCCGGCCGACGTGCTCGATACCTATGCGACCTCGTATTACAACGACGCCTATTTCTGGCCGGACCTCAAGGTGCATTGGCGCCGCAAGGACAATTCCCCGCCGGTTCACTTTTCGCAGGGGCGCATCATGGGCGGCGGCTCCTCCGTCATGGGCATGGTGGCGTATCGCGGAACGCCGGACGATTACGCCGAATGGGAGGCGCACGGCGCGGCGGGTTGGGGCTGGGCCGACGTGCTGCCTTACTATCGCAAGCTCGAGAATGAGCTGGATTTTACCGGCGACTTGCACGGCCGCGACGGCCCGGTGCCGATCCGCCGCACCAAGCCGGAAGATTGGGCGCCGCTGTCGAAGGCGGTCTACGCTTTCGCGCAAGAGCGCCAGATCCCGTTCATCGCCGACATGAACGCGGATTTCCGCGACGGCTACGGCGCGGTGCCCATGAGCAACTGGCCGCAAAAGCGCGCGTCGGCGGCGATCTGCTATCTCGACGCGGGGGTGCGCGCTCGCGGCAATTTGACGATCCTGAATGGTGCGACTGCGAGCGGCTTGGTGTTCGAGGGACGCCGCGTCACCGGCGTCAGTGCCCGGATCGGCGGAAAGGCTCAGGAATTCTACGCGCGCGAAGTCATCCTCTCCGCCGGCGGCGTGCACTCGCCCGTGTTCCTGCTGCAATCGGGCATCGGGTCGGCCGGCCATCTGCGCGACCTCGTATTCGTCGGTCTGCTTCAGCATCGGGATGCTCGACAGGCCGAATTGGTACGGCCGCATCCGATGACTGCGTTCCGCTATTCGTCCGGCCTTTCGGGCGCGCCGCGGACCGACATGTACATCAATGTGCAGTGCAAGACGTCCTGGAGCCCGCTGGGCTTCCAGGTCGCAAATTTGGCACCCACCCTGCTCAAGCCGATGGCGCGTGGCCGAATCTCGCTGCTGGCGGGCGATGCCGGGCGGCCCTGCGTCGAATTCAACTTCGCCGGCCACGAGCTCGACCTGAAGCGCTTCATGCAGGGCTTCCGCCGGGTGGTCGAAATTCTGACGCACGAGAAAGTACGCGCGATGACCGGCGTAACGTTTCCGGTGAAGTTCACCGACCGGCTGCGGCGCCTCAACCGGATCACGACCGCGAACAAAATTCAGAGCGCGGTCATCGCTGCGATGATCGATCTCGTGCCGCCGCTCGCCGGTCCGATCTTCTCGACGCTGGCCGATCGGCGCGTCGATCTCGCAGCGCTGGTCGAGGACGATGATGCGCTGGCCGAGCACATCCGCCAAAACGTTGCCGGCACGTTCCATCCCGTGGGCACGTGCCGCATGGGCGCCGCGACGGATCGCGATGCGGTCGTCGACGCGGCGGGACGCGTGCGCGGAATTGCTGGCCTGCGGGTTGTCGATGCCTCGATCATGCCGACCGTGCCGCGCGGCAATACCAACATCCCGACCATTATGGTGGCGGAGAAAATCTCCGCGGCCATGACGGACGAAGCGCGCGCGGCGGCGTGACGATAACGTGCGAGCGACGGCGCAAAACGATGGAGACGATGCTTGTCTGACTTCAAAAAAGCCGCACCACAGAGCGAGATCGGCGCAACCAAGGCAAGCGCGCGCCTGCCTGGTCTCAACATCGAGATCGTTCACCGCCAGTCACCGGACGGCGACAGCGAACAGATTTCGATCAGCCTGCAGGCGGTGCCGTCATTCGAGGCATTCGGCCATTTCCTCGAAGCAGCCAACCCCTTTGCTTTCTGGGTTCAGGCCGGCCAGCTGGCGTGGCTCCCCTGGCTCGAAGCCGTGCGCGCCGCGATGCTGCTGCCCTTTAGCTCCGCACCTGCGCTGCCAACGGCCCGCTCGAACGCCGTCTCACGTTTATCGCAAGAACGGCATTCGCCATAGCAGCGCTGTAGCTGCGCTGGGTCACGCGCCCGCCCGCGCACGCGTGATCGTTTCCCACACCCGCGAGGGCGTCGCCGGCATGTCAATGTGATCGACCCCGAGCGGCTCGAGCGCATCGATGAGCGCGTTGATGACCGTCGGTGGCGCGCCGATGGTGCCGGACTCGCCGATGCCCTTGACCCCGAGCGGATTGGTCTTGCAGGGCACTTCCTCCAATTCCGCCTCCACGTTCGGCATCGTGTCGGCGCGCGGCATGCCGTAGTCCATGAAGCTGCCGGAGAGCAGTTGCCCGGATTGGCGATCGTAGACTTGGTGCTCCAGCAGCGCTTGCCCGAGGCCCTGCACGACCCCGCCGTGAATTTGTCCGCGCACGATCATCGGATTGAGAACGCGGCCGAGGTCGTCGACGACGAAATAACGGTCGATGACCACCTCACCGGTCTCCGGATCCACTTCCAACTCGCAGACATGCGCGCCGTTGGGATGACTGGGCGGATTGGGGCTGAAACTGCCGCTCGCCTCGAGACCGACGCCGAACTTGTCGGTGAGGGGTCCCATCGGCGCATAGGCGGCTTTGGCAACGTCCGTGATGGTGATCGCCTTGTCGGTGCCGACGACGCGATATTGGCCGTCCTTGAACTCGATATCCGCCGCGTCCGCCTCCATCAGCGCGGCGGCTAGCACCTTGCCCTTCGCGATGATGGCCTCGCTCGCCGCCTTCAGCGCATTGCCTCCGACGATCGCGCTGCGGGCGCCATAGGTGCCGCGGCCGATCGGGACCTGGGCGGTGTCGCCCTGCACGTAGCGAATGTCTTCGAGCGGGACGTCAAGCCACTCGTGCACCAGCTGCGCGAACACGGTGGCGTGCCCTTGGCCGTGCGAATGCGTCCCGCCCAAGATAGTGAGCGTTCCGCCGGGATCGAAGCGTAGATCCATGCGGTCGTTGAAGATGCCGCCGAACTCGATGTAGTAGCTCACCGCGCGGCCGCGCAGCTTGCCGTTCTTTTGCGAGGCTTTCTTTCGCGCCGCAAAGCCCTTCCAGTCGCTGAACTCGATGCACTTGTCCATGAGGCGCTGGAACTCACCGCTGTCGTAATTCCACAGCGTGGGCGTCGCGTAGGGGAGCTTGCTCGGCGAAATCAGGTTGCGGCGCCTGATCTCGGCGGGGTCCATACCGATCGCCCGCGCGGCGTGCTCGATCAGCCGCTCGGTGAAATAGGCCGCCTCCGGGCGTCCGGCGCCGCGATAGGGCCCGCTCTGCGAGGTATTGGTGAACAAGCCCTGCGACATGATGTGCATGGTCTGGATGTCGTAGGCCTCCGGAATGAAGCGCACCGAGAACGCTCCCGCCGCCAGCGCCGCGCCGACGAAATAGGCGCCGAGCTGGAACAGACATCTTGCCCGCAACGCCAGAATCTTGCCGTGCTCGTCGAGCGCGAGCTCGCCGTAATAGACGGTCTCGCGACCGCAATGGTCGGTCAGCATGCTTTCCGACCTGCTCGCTACCCACTTCACCGGGCGGCGCAGGCGGCGCCCAGCCCAGAACACCAGCGCGTCGTCGGGAAACGGGTTGCCCTTGAGGCCGAAGCCGCCGCCGACATCGGGAGCAACGACGCGGATACGATTTTCGGGCACGTGGAAGATGTGCGACATTTCCATGCGCACGCCGTGCGGGTTCTGCGAAGCGGTGTAGAGCGTGTAGGAATCGTCGGAGGCGTTGTAGTCGCCAATGGCCACTCGCGGCTCCATGGCGACCGGGGAAAGCCGGTTGTTCTCGACCCGCAGCTTCACCACGTGCCTGGCCTTGGCGAAGGCGGTGTCGGTCGCATCCTTGTTGCCGAACATGAGGCGGAATCCGACGTTGCCCTGTGGGCAATCGTCCCAGACTTTGGCGGCGCCGTCCTTGGCGGCATCTTCGAGGTTCACCACCGTCGGCAACGGTTCATAGTCGACCTCGACCAGTTCGGCGGCATCGCGCGCCTCACTCAGCGTCTCGGCGACGACGAACGCGACGCGGTCGCCGACGAAGCGCACCTTTTCGGCATTGAGGATCGGTTGGAACGTGCGGTGGCCCTTGGGAGCGCCGAAGTCCTCGGGCATCAGGTGGGCGGTGAAGCTGCCCAGCTTCTCCGCCATCGCGTCAGCGCCGGTGAGCACACAGAGCACGCCCGGCGCGGCCTTGGCCTTGGCAACGTCGATGCGCTTGATGCGAGCGTGGGCGTGCGGCGACAGCACCGTCACCCCGTAGCATTGCCCGGGCAAGCTGATGTCGTCGACGTAGCGTCCTTGTCCGAGCAGGAAACGCTGGTCTTCCACTCGCCGCACAGCTTGTCCGATGCCGAACTTGGCCATGTCCGCTTAGCCTTCTGGTCACGATGTGATGGGTTCCGCCCGAATGTTAGTGGAGACGCGGCGCTCACGCCAGCATAGCCCGGGGGCCGGCGCGCGTCGGAAAATCGCCGGTTCTCGCGCCCGGCGCGACCACATCTCGCCATCTGCCCCGCTATTGGTTGAGCCAGCGCCGCATGAAGCCGAGCAGCCCCTGCGGCATGAAGATCACCATGGCGATGAAGATCGCGCCCACGGGAATGAGGTAGAATTCGGTGAAGAAGCGCGAGAAGGTCTCGCGCAGCAGCAGGAAGAAGGCGGCGCCGACGATCGGTCCCACCAGCGTGCCGATGCCGCCCATCACGTTGAAAATCACAGTTTCGCCGGAAACCAGAAAGTAGACGAAGTCGGGCGCCGCGAAGCGGTTTTGAATGGCGTAGAGCACGCCGGCGAGGCCCGCGAACAGGCCGGAGAGCATCACTGCCACGATCTTGTAGCGCTCGACAGCATAGCCGATCGCGCGGGTGCGGCCCTCGTTCTCGCGGATCGACTGCAGCACCATGCCGAACGGCGACTGCGTGATGCGCCGCAGGATCAGATATGACGCCGTCACCACGGCGAGTACGAACCAGTGCAGCGTTTCGGAGGAGAACGGAACCGAGAACAGCCCGGGAATGCCAAGCGCCGGCCGGCTGAAGGTGAGTCCGTTCTCGCCACCGGTCAGGTCGGTCCAGGTGAAGATGATGACGTAGAAGATCTGCGAGAAAATCAGCGTGGTGATCGCGAAGTAGATGTCGCGCAGCCGCGTGCTGAAATACGCCACGAACAGCGCTATACCCGCCGAGCCGATGAGCCCATAGACGATCGCCAGCCAGAGATTGGGCGGCCTGACCATCAGCAGCGCCGCCGCCGCCCCGTACATGCCGAGGCCGAAGAACGCCGAATGGCCGAACGACACCATCCCCGTGTAACCGATAAGGATGTCGGAAGACATGGCCAGCAGGCCCCAGATCAGGATCTCCGTCAGGAAGCGGCTCCAGAACTCAGACAGTACCAGCGGCGCCACGATCAGTAGCGCCAGGATGACCGAGAACCCGGTCCAGTAGATGGTCGTGGAGCGCTTGTTCATTTCGGCGTCGGAACGAAGAGGCCCGTCGGCCGGAACAGCAGGGTGAGAATGAGGACCACGAAGGAGACGATCACTGCCTGCGCCGGGCTCACCCAAATCGAGGCATAAGCCTCCAGCAGGCTGATGAAGATGGAAGCGGCGATGGAGCCCCCGAGATTGCCCATGCCGCCGACCACCACCACGATGAACGCTTTCAACACCCAATCCAGTCCCATGGCGTGGTTAACGCCGACGAGCGGGCCGAACAGCACGCCACTAGCGGCGGCCATGCCCGCGCCGATGGCGAAGACCGTGGTGTAGACCCACGACACCGGGATGCCCATGGCCTCGGCCATGACGCGATCCTGCGTGGTGGCGCGGATCCAGATGCCGTAGGTGCCGTATTTGAGGAACAGCCAGAAGGCGCCGATGATGGCGGCCGAGAGCCCTGCGATCAGCACTCGGTACCATGGGTATTCGAGGTAGAACAGCGTGAACTGGCCGGTGAAGGGCTCCTGAATCTTGCGCGCCACGGGGCCAAATTGCCACAGCGCGTAGTTCTGCATGACCAGTGAAATGCCGAAGGTGGCGAGGATGGTGGTCAGAGGATCGCGGCCGATCAGAGGACGCAGCGTCGTGATCTGCAGGGCCGCGCCGATCAGCGCCACGATCAGCGTGGCGAGCAGGAGCGCAAGCCAGAAACTGCCGGTCGCCGCCAGCACGACCACGCCCATATAGGCACCGAACATGAACAGCTCGCCATGGGCGAAGTTGACCACGTCCATGATGCCGAAGATCAGCGTGAGGCCGGAGGCAATCAGCGCCAGGATCATGCCGGTGACGATGCCGTTCACCGTCTGGATCAGGATCTGATCGTAGGGAATGGCCTGGAGAA
Source organism: Alphaproteobacteria bacterium (assembly GCA_005883445.1). Taxonomy (GTDB): domain Bacteria; phylum Pseudomonadota; class Alphaproteobacteria; order Rhizobiales; family Xanthobacteraceae; genus VAZQ01. Next base: position 13,897 of record VAZL01000030.1, read on the forward strand.
ACTCCAGCACGGGCGTCATGCCTACACTCCCAGATACTGATGGACGACCGCGTCGTCGACCTTGAGCTCGGACGCCGCGCAGTGATGCCGCACCGCGCCTTTCTCCATGATGTAGATGCGCTGACTGGCCTCCAGCGTGAGCGGCACGTTCTGCTCGACCAGCAGAATCGCCACGCCCTCCCGGTGCAGCACCTCGATGATTTCTCGGATCTGCGAAACCATGCGCGGCATCAGCCCTTCGGTGGGCTCGTCGAGCAGGATGATCTTGGGCTCGAGCATCATCGCGCGGGCGATGGCAAGCATCTGCTGCTCGCCTCCGGACAGCGTGCCGCCGGCCTGATTGCGCCGCTCGGCCAGCACCGGGAAATAAGTGAAGGCCTTGTCGAGCAGCTCCTGCTTTCTCGCTTCGGTGATGCCGTGGCGATCGAGGCCGGTGCGCAGATTCTCCATGACCGTCAACAGGCGAAAAATCCGCCGATCTTCCGGGACGTAGCCTATGCCGAGCCGCGCCAGTTTGTGCGCCGGCAGACCGGTGACGAGCTTGCCGGCGAACAGTACTTTGCCGCGATTGGGATGGACGAGGCCCATGATGGTCTTGAGCGTCGTGCTCTTGCCCACGCCGTTGCGCCCGAGCAGGCCCACGACCTCCCCGCGGTCGACGTGGAGCGAGACCCCATGCAAGATGTGACTCTTGCCGTAATACGTGTGCACGTCCTCCACCGCGACGAGGGGCTCCATGGGCGTGGGATCCAGGCTCATGTCTTAAGGTAGACCTCCAGCACCCGCGGGTTGCGCTGGATCTCCGCCGGCGTTCCTTCCGCCAGCACGTCGCCGTAGTGCAGCACGGTAATGCGCTGGGCCAGCGCCATCACCACCTGCATGTCGTGCTCGACGATGAGAATCGTCAGGTCCTTCGCGATGCGGCGCACCAGTTCCATGGTGTCATGGGTTTCGGCCGCGCTCATGCCCGCCGTTGGCTCATCGAGGCAGAGCAGCTCGGGCTCGGTGGCGAGCGCGATGCCGATCTCGAGATTGCGCTGCTCGCCGTGGGAGAGATTGGCGGCGAGCTCATCCGCCTTCGCTCGCAGCCCCACAGCCTCGAGCACGGCTTCGGCCTTTTCGATGATGTCCAGGTAAGCGCTGTGGTGCCTCAGCATGCTCCAGCTGTGCCGGCGCGACTGCGCAGCGATGCGCACGTTTTCGAGCGTCGTGGCGTTGGGCAGGATGTTGGTGATCTGGTAGGAGCGGGCGATGCCTTTCTGGGAGATAAGATTGGAAGGAAGCCCGGCGATATTCTCGCCGTTGAACAGAATCCGTCCCGCCGTGGGACGAAGGACGCCGGTGAGACAGTTGAAAAAGGTGCTCTTGCCGGCGCCATTCGGCCCGATGATGGCGCGAATTTCGCCCCGCCGAATTTCGAAATCGACGCTATCGAGCGCGGTGAGCCCACCGAAGCGGACGGTCAGGCCCTCGGTCCGCAGAACAGGGGCCATCGCGCCGTCCCGGACGGTATCGGCCGGGACGGCCACAGCAATGGACTGATCGACCGTCACTTAAGTTGCGGCGAACTTGCAGTCCGGCGGGAAGATCGTCTTCTCCTTCGGAACCACCTCGAGGATATGGAACTTGCCGTCCTTCATGTCGAAGAGGAACTCGCGGATGAATGCCTGGTGGTCTTCCTTGCGCAGCACCTTGTCGCCCTGCGGGAAGTCGTCGCCTTCCTTCATCTCCAGCCCTTCCAGGGCCTCGATCAGCTTCATCGTGTCTTCGCGGCCGCGGAAGCCCGACTTCTCCATGCCGAGCTTCAAGGCATTCATTGCCTCG
>VAZL01000871.1 GCA_005883445.1 Alphaproteobacteria bacterium
GGGATGAGCTGGCCAAGACCCTGCGAACGCCAGTACCAAACCAATGACGGTCGGCGGCAGCGACAAAAAACGCCGCACGTGACGGGTTGGACAATCATTTCTTCAGCAGCGCATCCCGTTGCTTGACCAGCCTTTCAAGCTCTTCGGTTTGTTGCGCGATGCGGTCCGCGTTTCGAGCCTCATCCTCGGCGCCGGAGAATGCAGCGGCTTGTTCAACCAGCTGCCGGATTGTCACGAATGATCGCGATGCGTTTTTCGAGTTCAAGGAGCGAAAGCGAACTACCGTTGCTCATGATGTTTTCCGAGCTCAATGCCTGACAAACCGAACCAGCCGGCACAGATGAATTTCATTCGATCTTAACGTGCGCCGCATGGATGACCTCGCCCCATTTGGCCGACTCCTTGCGTAAATATTCGGCAAAGGCGTCGAGCGCGCCAGGTACCGGCTGCACCGCAAAGCGTTCGAGATACCTCTTGTGGAATTCGGGATCGCTGACGATCTTTTGCACGTCGGCGTTGACCTTCTTGATGATGTCCATAGGCGTGCCCGCCGCGGCAAACAGCCCGAACGATACGCTCGCCTCGTATCCCGGAACGGTCTCGGCGATGGTCGGCACGTCGGGAAACTGCAGCAGGCGCTTCTCGCTCCCGAAAGCGAGCATCTTGAGCTTTCCCTCCTTCACCGAACTCAGCGCCACCGAGGGACCCATAATCACCGCGTTGACGTGTCCAGCGATCACATCAGTGAGTGCGGGCGCCGCGCCGCGATAGTGCACCGCCGTCATCTTGATACCGGCGAGATTCTCCAGCTCCAGCGCGGCGATGTGCAGCGCGGTGCCGATGCCGGCTGTGCCGAAAGTCACGGCGGCGGGCTTGGTCTTGGCGAGCGCGATCAGGTCGCTGACCGAATTCACCGGCACTGACGGATTCACAAGCAGTGCCGTCGGAATAGTGCCGTAGCCGGCGACCGGGACGAAGTCCTTCTCCGCATCGTAGGGTAGCTTGTCCTTGGCATAGAGATGCGGTTGGGTCGTGTAGAAGCCGGTCTCCGAAGCGAGCAGCGTGTAACCGTCGTGCTCAGCCCGCATCACGGACTGCGCCGCGATCGAATATCCGGCACCGCCCCGGTTTTCCACGATGACGCTTTGCTTCCACATGTCCGACAGCTGCTGGGCGACGGCGCGGGTCAGCACGTCGGTTAGGGCGCCGGCTGCCGAGGTCACCACGATGGTCACGTTGCGGTCCGGGTAGCTCTGTCCGAGCGCGGCGGGGCTCGCGAGCAGGCAGGCGAGCAGAAACGAGCGGCCGAGCAGGACAGTCATCGCTCCCTCCGATTTCCGACTCTCCGTCCAGAGATGGCGCGCGGCGAAAAAGAACGCGCTAGATTGCGGGGACGACTCAGTAGGCAAGAGCTGGCGCCGCGTATGAAAAAGAAAAAGAGCGCCGAGTCCACTGCGCCTCATCCCGTCTCCGAACGTCCCCTCGCGACGTAGCGCGCGCCTGCGGCCATGGCGCCGGCCACATACACCGCGCCAGCGATTGCCAGGACGCCGAGGAGAGCGAACAGACTGAGCAGGGCCAACGCCGCAAACGGGAGCGCAAGCAGCAGCAGGTAGAACACGCGAACGGCGTGCTCCCGATGCCGCAGTCCGGTCCTCCGCCATTCAATGAGCATTTGAGTTGCGTGGGCGCTTGAGCATCGCTTTGGCCCTTCTCGTCAGCAATGAGCCAGCCAAATAAATTTCTATGCCACCGCCATCTGGAGGGTCGTCGGTCCGTCGCCCTCGAGCGTGGTGCGGCGCATGTCGCGCACCTCGCTCGTCTCCTTGTAGCGCCGGGCCCGATGCATGGTCTGGCGGTTGTCCCACATCACGAGATCATGTTGCCGCCAGGTGTGGGCGTAGACGAATTGTCGCTGGGTCGCGCGCTCGGCAAGATCGCGCACGAAGGCCATTGCTTCCGGCACCGGCCAACCGACGATGCCGCCGATGTGGGAAGACAGGAACAGCGACTTGCGGCCGGTCGTCGGGTTGGTCCGCACCAGGCGATGGCGCACCGGAGCAAACTTCACACGTTCCTCCGCGGTGAAATCCGTGAAGCCGAGCTGGCCGCGGGAGAACAGCAGCGAGTGCTCGGTGATCAGATCCTCGATCTCGGCCTTGGTCTCGGGGTCGAGCGCATCGTAGGCGGCGCGCATGTCCGCAAACTCGGTATTGCCGCCGGCGGACGGAATGATGCGGGCGGACAGCAACGAGTATTTCGCCGATACCGACTTGAACGAAGAATCCGAATGCCACAGCCGATTGCCGAGATTGAACGCGCGCCGACGATCATCCCGCGCCAGCATATTACTGTGCTGATCGAGATTCGAAATGTCGCTCATCTCGATACTGAGCCGACGCTGGTCGAGCCTCGTCACGTTGTTGGCCGTGTTCAGCTCGATCTTGCCGAGGTTTCTGGTGAATGCGATCTGCTGTTCGTCTGTCAGTGGCTGATCGTGGAACACCAGTACCGCATGCCGGTCCATGCCGGCATGGATCCCCGCCACCGCAGCAGCATCGAGCGGCGCGCACAGATCGATGCCTTCGACCTCCGCGGCGAATTCGCCTGCGATCGGGATGAAACGCATGGGCATCTCCATGGTTTTTGCCCATTATAACGCGTTCGGCACGCGGCCGTCACGCGGGCTTGTGAGGCGGAACTGTCTTTGAACCTCAAGACCGCCAAGGCGCTCGGGCTG
>VAZL01000031.1 GCA_005883445.1 Alphaproteobacteria bacterium
AATCAGCACGACCGCGACGTCGAGCCTGAATTCGGAGATGGCGGCATCGATGTAATAGCCGAGCGTTGCCACTCCCAAGATCCCGAAGATCGCACTCTCGCGCAGGATGATCTCCCATCGGTAAAGCGCGTAGGCGAGGAACTGACCGTAGAGACGCGGCACGGTTTCGTAGCTGTAGAGATTGACGCCGCTCGGTGCGTCCCGCCGATATTCCAGCACGTCGGCATGACGACCCATCAAATAGCCGACGATGGCGCCATTGTGGAGCGACAATGCGATGATCGCCGGCAGCATCGAGGGGCCCAGCAACTGCAGCAGCACGTAGACCAGCATGTATTCGGGCGTCGACCGCACCACCACGAGCGCGACGCGCCCGAGCGGCTGTCCGAGCCGGCCGGCAAATCTCCTGCAGATGAACGGGAACAGAATGAGCGCGATCAATCCCATGGCCACCAGCGCCACCTGCGAGAGCACCAGGGTCTGGATCACGCCCGGCACCGCCTGTTTGGTGATGATCGGCCACAGCCAGGCGGAGAAGTTTTCCCAGGTCGCGGCCGCGAGCAGGTCGGCGTTCCGCAGCGGCGTCGGGATGATGTCGTGGGTCAGAAAGCGCGTGAGGTTGGCGAGCGCGGAGCCGCCGCCGATGGTTTCGGGCAGCACCAGCACGCTGGCGATGATCAGGAACGGCACCGTCGACGGCCGCGCCCATAGGCGGCGTGTGCCGATGAGAACGTAAAAGGCAAACAGCAGCGCGGCCGCCTCGCGGTAGTGGCCCTGCTTGAAGAAGGAATCGAGATGAAAGCCGATGGTCGGTAGACCGATGAAGCCCAGCACCAGGGTCGAGCGCATGCCGCATTCGAGCCGATAGAGCGTGTAGGTCCAGAATTGCGGCGCCAGCTCCGGGATACGCGCATAGGCGAAGCGGGCAATGGTCGATGTTCCCGCCGGCAACACGCGTTCGGCCGACAGGTCGGCCTCTTCGATCATCTCCGCGAATACTTTTGCGAAGATGCCGGAGTACGGAATGGCGACGGCAAGAATGCCTGTCGTTGCCGACAGGCCCGCGATTTGGATCAACAGCAATGCCCAAAACATCTCGTGCACAGAGCGCAGGAACGCGCAGAGAAGCCTTACGGCGCGCAACCGTGCGAATACCAGCGCCAGCAGAAGCCCGGCGCTCGCTCCAATCGCGACGCCGAGCACGGCGAACGCGACGGTCCACACCACACTCATCATCTCGATGGAGAAAAAGTCTGGCCGGATCAGGCCGGCCGCGAGACGCCGCAGCTCGGCCCACGGGTTGAGCGCGCTCACCGCAACGTCGGACACTACAAGCGCGACCGCGGCGATCAGCAGGAACAGCCAGCTGACGGATCGATAGCGGAGCTGCGGGAGTGTGGGGCTCCGTGTCGGCATGGCCTTCGGGATCATCCGCCGTAATACGGGATGAGGTCGGCTGCGGCGACCGTGCGCGCCGGCGCGTCGAGCACGATGCGCCCGTCCTCGATCACGACGACGCGATCGGCATGGGCGAGCGCAAGGGAAATATCGTGCATGGCGAAGATCGCAGTGTCGTGGCGCGCGCACAGCTTGCCGAGAATATCCGCGCCCTGGCGACGGTCGAGCGCCGACACCGGCTCGTCGGCGATCACGATCGAGCGCTCGTTGTAGAGAGCACGAGCGACCGAAGCGCGTTGCTGTTGGCCGCCGGACAGCGTCCCTGCTTGCTCGAACAGCTTGTCGGCGAGCCCCACGAGTTCGAGCGTGCCTTCGACCTCGGCGACATCGCGCCTCGCCGGCCACACCAAATTGCGCAGATTGTGCCAAGTCGAGTGTCGATCGAGCCGGCCCATATAGACGTTGTGGAAGACCGATAGCGTCTTTACCAGCGCCGCCGCCTGCGGGATCAACGCGACTTTATCAACGAGCCGGGAGTGAAGCAGGTTGAGCAGCGTCGACTTGCCGGCGCCGGATCTGCCCATGACCGCGACGCGCTCGCCCACGCTGATCGTCAGGTCGACGTCGTACAGCACGGCGCGGCCGGCGTAGCCGGCCGACGCCCTGCACAATTCGACCAATGCCGGCACGGCGAGGGCTTCAGTTCAGGAGGTTGGTGACCTTGCCGACCTCCTCAATGGGATCGTAGTCGGAATTCTTGGCAGGGATGAACTTCGAGCGGGCGAATTGATCGAGGATAGCCTTATCGTCGATGGCGAGCAACGCCGCGCGCAGCTTCTCCTTGAAGCCCGCGCCGTACGTCTTGTCGACATCGCCGCGCACCGTCCATTGGTAGTCGGGAAAGGTCGGCGTCTCCCAGATCACGATGACCTGCGCCGGATCGATCTTGCCGGCGCGCTTGTCGAGTTCCCAAACGGTGAAGTCGAGCACGCCGACCTCGAAGGCGCCGGACTGCACTAGCTGGATCGTCCGACTGTGGTCGCCGGAGAAACCGACGCGCGCAAAGACTTCGTCGGGACCGCGCCCGAATGCGCTGCGGATGAAATACTCCGGCATCAACCGACCGGAGGTCGAGGCGCGCGATCCGAAGGTGAACGATTTGCCCGCGATCTCCTTCGGAAACTCCTTCGACGGGACGAGGCCGGTCTTGGTGTTGGCGATGATGAACGACTTGAACGCCACGTCTTCCGCGCCTTGCGCGATCGCCTCCGAGCCCGGCACCTGGCGGCGAGCCTGCACGCCGGTGAAACCGCCGAACCAAGCCAATTGCACCTGGCCGTTGGTGAACGCAGTCACGGCAGCGGGATAGCTCTTCACCGGTAGGTATTTTACCGGCACGCCAAGCTTGCTCTGGAGATATTCGGCGACCCGCGTGAAGCGTTCGACTAGGCGAGTTTCGTCCTGGTCGGGTATTGCCGTGAACACAAAGACGGGTTTGTCTTGCGAGATAGCCGCGCCGCTGAATAAAGACATCGCAAGCGCCAACGCTGCCATAGCCCATTTCATCGACAGCTCCCTTTGGTCGTGACCAAGATCATTGATAGACCTGCTCGACCCGACGGAAGTTCAAAATCGGGCCGAAATCGCATCACATGTTTGTCAGGTCCGTTGCAGCCTGTCACTTCCCAACCTATCCGCTCGCCGGTTCCGGCGCTGGGGTGATGGAGATTTTGCCAGGGTCTCGTCGATCAACTTTTTCCACGCGGCCTTCTCGCGCGCGGGCCGAAACAGATGGGCGCGCCGCGCGATCGCGCGCTGCAAGCGCTCGAGGAACGCGGCGTCGGTCTCGATCCGGTGCAGCAGCCGCGCCAGCGCTTCGGTATCACCGATCGGAAAGTAGCCCGGGTAATCGCGTCCAAGCAGGCCAATCGAACCGTCGATGCGCGTGGCCAGCACCGGAACGCGGGCGGCGACGGCTTCGGACATGACGTTCGCTCCCCCTTCGCTGAGCGACGATAGAACCATGGCCCGCGCACGGCCGAGCAGACGCCGGACCTCTGCGCGCGGCCGGTCGCCGCGCCAGACGTAGCGTGGATTGGCCGCCATCTCGGCCTTCGCCGTTGCCGCCCATCGCGGCGTCTCGGCGGCTCCGAGATGCACGATGCGAATCCGCGAGCTTGCCGGCAAGCGTCGCGCGGCCTTGGCGGCGCGGAATGGATCCTTTACTTCGCGCAGATGGCCGATCACGGCCACGTCGAAACGACGCGTCGGTCGGCGCCGCACACGACGCAGCGGCGCAGCCGATTGATGCACGACGCAAACCTTTGCTCGAAACCGCGCGGGCACGCGCCGTCGCACGAGCTCCTGCAATGCGACGAGCCGATCGGCGCATGCGAGAGAGCGCAGCGTCGGCCTTGGGTCGCGATTGATATAATCGTAGACGTCGGTGCCGCTCAAAGCCACGATCAGCGGCCGATCAGGGTAAAGCTCGCGAAACTTCCGAATGCTGGCCGAGCTGCGCCACGCGTGGATGGCAATCATCAGGTCTGCGGACGCTCCATTATATCGGGAGGCAGTGTGAACGCGATGGCCAAGCTCGCGCAAGATCCGCGTCCAGCGCGTACCGGTGGTCTGGTTTCCGGACCGTGACGACGAACGAGCTGGTGTGATAACAACGATCTTCATGAACGAAGACCTGGTATATCGGCCGACGAGCGCCGCCACAGCCGACGAACTGGCGGCCCAGCTCTGCAATATACGCACGTGCACCCGTCGCGTGACGGACGATCTGTCGATGCGGCAGTTGATGGGACCGATGCTGCCGATCGTCAATCCCATACTTTGGGAGATCGGGCACGTCGGCTGGTTCCACGAATACTGGACGCTGCGTCACGCTCACGGCGAAGCGCCGATTCTCGACCGCGCGGACCGCCTGTGGAACTCGAGCACGGTCGCCCACGCAACCCGCTGGGACCTGGACTTGCCCGACCGCAACGGCGTGTTCGGGTACATGGCGGATGTGCTGGGGCGGCAGCTTGACCGCCTCGGCGGCGGAATCGAGCTCCCGGCCTGCTATTTCTACGACCTCTCGATCCGGCACGAGGATATGCACGTCGAGGCGCTCGTCTATACGCGACAGACGCTCGGATACGCGCGGCCCGAACGTCTTGGCGATCCGGCAAGTCATCGCGCCGGGGCATGGAGAGGCGACGTCGAGGTGCCCGGCGGGCGCTGGCGGCTCGGCTCGACCGCCGCCGATGGCTTCATTTTCGACAACGAGAAGTGGGCGCACGAGGTCGACATCGCGCCGTTCCGGATTGCCAAGGCCCCGGTTACGAATGCCGAGTTCGCCGCGTTCGTCGACGACGGCGGTTATCGCCGACGGGAATTCTGGAGCGCGGCGGGCTGGGCCTGGCGCGAGCGCGTAGCGGCCGAGAAGCCGGTCTACTGGCTCAAGCATGACGGCGGCAGCTGGACGTGGCGCCGCTACGACAAAGTCGAGCAACTCCCGCCGCACGCGCCGGTGACGTTCGTCAATTGGTATGAGGCGCAAGCCTGGTGCAACTGGGCCAAGCGCAAACTTCCGACCGAGGCCGAATGGGAAGCCGCGGCCGTCGGCGAAGCGAGCCCGGACGGCTCCCGCTTGGCCGACTGCAAGCGTCGCTGGCCCTGGGGCGATGCGGCGCCGAGCGGCGAACACGCCAACCTCGATTTCGCCTTCGGCGATCCGCTCGAGGTCGCGGCTTGCGCCGCGGGCGACAGCGCCTTCGGATGCCGGCAGATGATCGGCAACGTGTGGGAATGGACGGCCTCGGATTTCGTGGCGTTCGCCGGCTTCGCCGCGGACCCATACGAAGATTATTCGCAGCCGTGGTTCAACACGCGCAAGGTGTTGCGCGGGGGAAGCTTCGCCACGAGTGCACGCATCGCGCGTCCGCTCTACCGCAACTTCTTCACGCCCGAGCGCAACGACGTCATCGCCGGATTTCGTACCTGCGCGCTATGAACGGCCGGCGCCGGCATGATTGCTTGCTCCGCAGCGCCGGAAATCGGCAAGCCTCGCTACCGGCCAGTGTGCCTCTCGGCAACAAATAGGTGGTGAAGACGCGGGCCGTGCCCGCCGACCTATTCTCCTCGCCAAGCAGGGTGCCAGCGGGCGCCGACCAAGCCTCCCCCGGCTGGTAGACCTTGCGCTCGCCGCCGATCTGGTACGTGACTTCGCTAGCTATAACGATGTTTGCCGTAAAGCCGACGGACGCGCGTTGCGCGCGCCAGCTCGGAGCGAGGTCGGCCACCTGCTGCACGATCTCCGTTTCTGCAGGCAGAGCGGACAGAGGAAACCTCACTTCGCACGCGATCGTCGGCTCGAATGGGGACTCCAGCACCGCCGTGGTTTGGGCGCACCCCGGAGGCAACAGAAAATTGGTCAGGAGGCGAGCCTCGCCCCGTCCGGTATTGCCGGCGGCGTGAACTTCGCCGGAACTGTCGGTCCAAGCCTGTCCGGCTCGATGGGGATGTTCCATGCCGGCGTGTCGCAGGGTGATTTCGCCTTCGAGCACAAGATTGATCGCCTGACCCCCATGCGTGTGCCAGGAGGTCCACGCGCCGGGAGGAAAGTCTACCACGAGCTGTACCACCTCCGCCTGCAGGGGAGCACTCGCGACGTCGAACCGCGACTCCGCGACAATCCTACGGTCCGACAGGCCGCCGGCATCAAGACTGAGAACGCTGGCCGGGCTTGCGGCCGTCGCGATCGCGATGCTCAGAATTCGCCGCCTCGTATAATTGCGGCTATTGGGCATAGGGCATTCCTCATTCGTTCAACGTGCCGTCACGATCGTCGTGCAGGCGCTTTCGAGCTTGGGAAGTTCGCGGCTCTTCGCCATCTGCACCTTCAGCTTGCGGCAGTCGCCGCGGACGACCGGACAGTAGGGATCAGGCTCGTCGAGGGCGTGCAGCAGGCGACGCCGCCCAGCACATCCTCCACCGCAGGTCCCGACATAGCTGCAACCCTTGCAGGCGGACGGCACCCCGCGCGCCTGAGCAAATGGATCGGTATTCGTGATGTCGGGACCGACGTCGAGCAAAAGATCGAGCGGCGCGCCGCCGCCCGGCCAATAAACGCACGGCTGCACCGTCGCACGCGGCGTCACCCGTACCGTTGCGGCCCCGCAGCCGCCGCGGCGTGCCGGCAGGCCCGCCATCGCACGCACCAGCGGCTCTCCGATCGCAATCGCGTCGGTACGGGCAAATAGTGCCTCAAATCCCTGCCAATATTCATCATAGGTGAGTGCGAACGCGTCGGAACGTACGGATTGATAGACATTGATGCGCAAGGGCGCATCATACGCTTTGACGATTTCAGCGATGTCGGCAAGGCGATCGAAATTCGATCGCATCATGACGGCAATGAAGGTGACCGACACGCCCAAGTCGCGGCAGCGTGCGGCTTGTTGATGGATGAGACTCCAGTTTCCAGCGCCACGTTGCCGGTCCTGCTCGGCCTCGGTCGGATAGTCGAGCGAGAACTCGATATCGTGAAAGGCGGTCACCTCGGCGTCGTCCAGCGCCTCGATCGAATAGCCGTTCGACGTGATCGTCAGCTTGATCGGCTCGGAGCGCAAATAGCTCACGAACTCGGCAAAGTCCGGATGCATGCCGTTCTCACCGGTGCCGAGATTGACCGAACGCACCGGTAAGCTCTTCATCACCGCCCGGACCTGCGCGAGCGATAAGCGGTCGAGACTGGTCGGATCGCGATAACAGAACGCGCACGCCAGATTGCATTCGTTGGTAAGCCCGACGCCGAGTGCAAATCGGCGCTCAGTCGTCTCGCTCGAGCTGTCGCGGGATTGTGATGCAGAAATGACCATCGTCGTTACGCCCCTCATGCTAGACGCTTGACGAAGCCGTGCCTTCGGTCATTCTCGCTGCCGATGAACTTAGCGGTGGGGCTCCAGTCAGACCAGCAGCCCGAACGCCGGAACGATCACGTTAGAGTGTACGAAGAGAGGTTCGCGCCGCCCACGAGCGCCCTCGCGCTGTCCGCAATTGCCGTTGGTAACGCCCAAAGCTCACAGTATGGCGGTGCACAAATCCCCGCGCCTGCGCGCGAAGGCGCCCGCGCCGAGGTCTCATCGCTGGAGGCGTCCCATGCCAAATCTGCCAAATCCGTTCTCTGATTTCTGGGATTTCGTGATCGGGAACACCGATGATCACAACGCCCTCGGCGCGTGGAAATATCTTTTCGTTGCGCTGTTCTTGGCGCTCATCGTCGCGAGCGTCGTGATCGCCATCAAGAACTGGCAGGAGGACCCTTCCCAGCGCACAGGGTCGCACCTCGGCACGTGGTTCGTTCGGGTGCTCATCGGGGGAATGTGGTTTCAGGGAATGCTCTGGAAGCTGCCGCTGCCGGTCTCGGGCGGCTTGCAATACTGGGTCGAACAGATGGGCCAACGCGCCGCGTTCGCGTTTCATCGCGAGCTGGTCACGGAGGTCTATCTTCCCTATCTCTATATCCTCAATCCCATCATCTTTCTTGCCGAGTTCACCTTTGCCGTGTCGCTCATCCTCGGGTTCGGCGTGCGCCTGATCGGCGTGCTTGGCATCATATTCTTGCTGCACCTGTGGCTCGGCATTTATCGGCCCGGCAGTCCCGCCGAGTGGCCGTGGGAGTACATATTCCTTGCGATGGTGATGTTTTTCTTTGCGCTGCATGCCGCCGGTCGCAGCCTCGGTCTCGATGCGTGGCTGCGCCGCAACGTGGCGGCTGTGCGTGATAGGAGGGGCTTTTTCGGCACGCTGCTCAATATCGTCGGCTAACCGCCGACGACACGCAACTACCTTCCGGTGCGCAGCCGTGCGAGCAGCTCCGCTGTCGGCCAGCCATCGGCCGGCAGGCCGAACTTGATCTGCGTGTCGCGGATGGCGACGCGACTCTTGAGGCCGAGCACGCCGTCGACGCGGCCGACGTCGTAGCCGCGCTTTTCCAGAAGCTGCTGCAGTTCGCGCGTTTCCTCGAAGGTGATTTTCGGAATGTTCGGGCTGCCCCGGTTCATGGGCGGCGCGCCGTCGAGGCGCGTGGCGTAGTAGGCGGCGGTCAAGGAATAGTTGAGCGATTGGTTCCACTTCAGATAGGCCTGGAAATTGTCGTAGGCGAGGAAGGTGGGCCCGAACCGTCCCAAGGGCAGCACCACCGACGCCGCCATGTTGTCGTTCGGCAACGGCTTGCCGTCGGCGCCCGTCACGCCCCAGGCCGCCCACTGCGAGCGCGGATGTTGGATCGAGAGGCCGGCCTCCTTCCACGGCAAGTTCGCGGGCACACGCACCTCCTGCAGCCACGGCTCGCCGCGCTTCCAGCCGAGATGCACGAGATATTTTCCGCTCGAGCCGATCACGTCGGCCGCGCTCTTGATCAGGTTGCGTTTGCCGTCGCCGTCGTAGTCGATGGCGTGCGCCATGTATTCGGACGGCATCATCTGCGTCTGTCCGAGCTCGCCGGCCCAGGAGCCGATCATTTCGTCGGCGCGCAGGTCGCCGCGTTCGATCAAGCGCAGCGCATCGAACAGATGCCCGCGGAACATCTCCGGACGGCGGCAGTCATAGGCGAGGGTGACAAGCGATTTGATCGCCTGATCCTTGCCTTGGCCGGCACCGAAATCGCTTTCCAGCCCCCAGAAGGCGGTGATGACGGAGGCCGGCACGCCGAAGTCCTTTTCCTCGCGCGCGAAGGTCGCTTGGTGCTTCTTCATTTGCGCGGCCCCGTTGGGAAGACGTCCGCCGGCCAGCATCTTGTCGGATATTTCGAGGAAGTTCTGGGCGAAGAAGCGTTGCCCGCGGTCGATATTGATGATGCGCTGATCGAGCACCAGGTAGGGAGAAGCCGCCGCGATGGTGGCCTGCGAAATGCCCTTGGCGGCCGCTTCCTTCTTGAAGTCGGCGAGCCAAGGCTCGAAGGGAGCGGTGTTGCGGCAGTTCGCTTGGGCGAAGGCCCCCGTCGGGGCCCCCATCAGCAGCACCGCCAGCACAGCCCAAGTTTGTCGCATCGCTTGCATCGTCACTGTCCGCGTTGGTTCCACCATGCTTTGCGGGCGCGCTGCCCGATTCCCGACGCCGAGCTTCGGCAGGGCACTTCTTGCTCGTGCGCAGGGCGCTTCTTGCTCGTGCAATGGCAACTCGCCTATTCTGACCGAGGGCTCGCCTGAAAGAGTGGAGCTTAGTATGAATTGTCGGCGCGTGGTCTAGAGACGACCAATTTTCGACAACATCATGACGCCGCGATAATGCAGGTGGAGAGACAGGACCATGCGACTTGATGTCTTGATCGCGCTCGGCATGGCCTCGGCGCTGGCGCTCGGTGGCTCGGCGCTGGCGCAGCAACCGGTGCCTCCCCCTGCGCCGCCCGCCGACTATGGCCCGCCCATCACCAATGAGCAGGCAAAGACGGTTGCGGCCGCCGCGCTTGCGGAGGCCAAGAAAAAAAATTCGCCGATGGCGTTTGCGATCGTGGGACCGGCCGGCGAGCTCGTCTATTTCGAGAAGATGGACGGCACCCAGCTGGCGTCGGTCGAGATCGCCCAGGGCAAGGCGCGCACCGCCGTGCTGTTCCGTCGTCCGAGCAAAGTGTTCGCGGATCAGTATGCCGCGGGCAATAGGGCATTCACGACCTTTCCGGAAAAACCCGTTGCATCCGAAGGCGGCGTTCCGATCATCGTGAACGGCAAGATCATCGGCGCGATCGGGGCGAGCGGCGGCGGCACCGATTAGCAAGACGGCGTGGCAGCGCCGCGGTAATCCAGCTGGAGAGAGGACCATGCGACTTGATGTCTTGATCGCGCTCAGCATCGCCTCGACGCTGGCGCTCGGCGGCACGGTGCTGGCGCAGCAACCGGCGCCGTCTCCCGCCCCGGCCGCTCCTTCCGGGCCGCCCGCCGACTATGGGCCGCCCATCACCAACGAGCAGGCAAAGACGGTCGCCGCCGCCGCGCTCGCCGAGGCCAAGAAGAACAATTGGCGCATGGCGTTCGCGATCGTGGGACCGGCCGGCGAGCTCGTCTATTTCGAGAAGATGGACGGCACCCAGCTGGCGTCGGTCGAGATCGCCCAGGGCAAGGCGCGCACCGCCGTGCTGTTCCGTCGTCCGAGCAAAGCGTTCGCGGATCAGTACGCCGCGGGCAATACCGCGTTCATGACCTTTCCGGAAAAACCGGTGGCGTCCGAGGGCGGCGTTCCGATTGTGGTCAACGGCAAGATCATCGGCGCGATCGGGGCGAGCGGCGGCACCGGCCAGCAAGACGGCTTGGCGGCGGCGGCGGGCGCAAGCGCGGCGAAGTAAGCGCGCGCCTCCACCGCGGGGGCGCGCGACTGCGATCCAGACCCGGCTCCAAGCCGTAAGCTCATGGAAAGTCTTACTTTTCCCCGCAGCGGTTGTGACCAGCTCACGTCCCATAAAATATCCGCGAGCGGCAACCCAGCTTTCCCCATTCACGTATAATGAAGGAACAATCGATACCTCCAAGCGGTTTCCTGTCACCTGACGCCTCTCGATTTCGCCAACCCGGGAATGGGCATGCCGCCCGCGACCTCGTCACCCGTCCTTCGTCGCCGCCGCGACGAAGGTGATACCGAAACGATCCCACGAGCCACGCCGACCGATCCTCGGATCACCTGGCGCGATGCGTTCCGCGCGGTGCGCGCGGAAACGGAACGCCGCGCCGCGCCCTTGAGCGCCGAGGATCAGGTGGTGCAGTCGATGCCCGATGCGAGCCCGACCAAGTGGCACCGCGCGCATACGGCCTGGTTCTTCGAGCAGTTTCTCTTGCGGCCGCATCTTGCCGGCTATCGCGTCTTCGATGAGCGGTTCGCCTATCTCTTCAACTCGTACTATGTGGCGGCTGGGCCGCGCCACGCGCGGCCCAAGCGCGGGCTCGTCACGCGGCCGGATTGCGAACAGGTCGCCGCGTTTCGCGCCCATGTCGACGAGGGAATAGAACGCCTGCTCGCCGGCGCCGACGATGCGCAATTGGCCGAGGTGGCGCGCATCCTCGAGATCGGCATCCATCACGAGCAGCAGCATCAGGAGCTGCTCCTCACCGACATCCTGCACGCCTTCGCGCAAAATCCGGTGGCGCCCGGCTACGACGCCGATTGGCGTCCACCGCCTGCGTCGTCCTCGTCGGGCGAATTTGTCGCGTTGCCGTCCGGCATCCACGGTATCGGCTTTGAGGGCGAGGGCTATTGTTTCGACAACGAGCGGCCGGCGCACCGGGTGTTGCTGCAGCCGGCGTGCATCGGGCGCGGTCTCGTGACCAATGCGCGATGGCTCGAATTCATGGCCGAGGGCGGCTATGCGACGCCGTCGTTATGGCTCTCCGACGGCTGGGCGACGGTTGAGGCAGAAGGCTGGAACGCGCCCGGCTATTGGCGCAAGCGCGATGGCGCGTGGTACTCGCTTACGCTTGGCGGGCTGCGCCCGGTCGATCCGGACGCGGCGGTTGCGCATGTGAGCTACTACGAGGCCGACGCCTTCGCGCGTTGGGCGGGCAAGCATTTGCCGACCGAGGCGGAATGGGAAGTGGCCGCGCGCGCAAATCTTCTCGACGACGCCTTCGGCATCGTGTGGCAGTGGACGCGCAGCGCTTACTTGCCCTATCCGGGCTACCGCGCCGCAGACGGCGCGCTCGGTGAGTACAACGGCAAGTTCATGATCAACCAAATGGTCTTGCGTGGAAGCTCGCATGCGACGCCCGCCGGCCATGCACGCGCGAGCTATCGCAATTTCTTCTATCCGTCGGCGCGCTGGCAGTTCAGCGGGCTCAGGCTTCTGGACTATGTGGGATGAATGCGCGTGCCGAGGCACCACGACCGGAGTTGATGATGGCTGCGCCGATCCAGGCCGCTCTTGCCTACGAACCCGCCGAGGCGGGTTCCTCGTTTGCGCACGACGTCATTGCCGGCTTGACGGCGCGGCCCAAGCAGCTTCCCCCGAAATACTTCTACGACGAGATCGGCGCGCAACTGTTCGAGGATATCACCGCATCGCCGGAGTATTATCTGACGCGTTGCGAGCTGCAGATCCTGGGCGAGCGGGCGCCTGAGATCGCGCGCTTTTTTCCCGCGGACTCGGCGTTGATCGAATTCGGCAGCGGCTCGAGCAGGAAGGTGAGGATCCTGCTGGCAGCGGCGCCGACGATCGCGGCCTATGTGCCGGTCGACATTTCCTCCCAGATGCTGGTCCAGGAGGCGGAAGCGCTTCGACGTGATTATCCGCGCCTTGCGGTGCTCGCGGTCGAGGCCGATTTCACCCAGCCGTTCTCATTGCCGGCCGCGGCCGCGGGAATGGCTCATACCGGATTCTTTCCCGGATCGACCATCGGAAATTTCGAGCCGCATGAAGCCTCCTCGTTCCTGCGTCACGCCGGGCGCATGCTGGGACGCGGCGCCGCGTTGATCATCGGGGTCGACCTGGTGAAAGACGCCGGCATCCTCAATGCCGCTTACAATGACGCAGCCGGCCTGACCGCGAAGTTCAATCTCAATTTGCTCGGCCGGATCAATCGCGAGCTCAACGGCGATTTCGAACTCGAGAATTTCGGCCACCGCGCTTTCTACAATCGCGAGCGCCACCGCATCGAGATGCATCTCGTCAGCAAGAAGCGTCAGAAGGTCAGCGTGGCCGGACGCACCGTCGAATTCCGCACGGGAGAGACGATTCACACCGAGAACAGCTACAAATACACGCTCGAATACTTTGCGGCCTTGGCGCGCGGATCGGGATGGACTCCCGCCGCCACATGGACCGACGCCGGCGCAAACTTTTCCATCCATGCGCTGACGTTCGAGGACCGCTGACGCCCTTTTTCGCAGGGTGGGCAAAGTTTAGCGTGCTTACGCGTCTTTCGCGGCATTGACGAGCTTCGTGGCACGGCGCGCCAAGCGCGCGCCTTTGCGCACCCTGGCGGGTCTGGACTATAAACACAATGTTCCAATCGAATTGAACCTCGATGCCGATCTGCGAAGCCGATCCTTGGCGCCTGCAATACTTCGAACGCGCCGCCTGTCCGCCGGATGTGAACATTCCGACCGAAGACAGCGACGCCTGGCTTTGGTACCCGGATCATCGCTGGGTCTACGACAAGATCGCGATCGCGTTGAGCCAGGGTCTCGATGCCGGACCGCACGGCGTGCCGCCGCCGCGATTTCCCGTGTTCTCCAAGCCCATCACCAATCTCAAGGGCATGGGGGTCGCGAGCCGCGTGCTCTCCTCGCAAGCGGAGTACGAGGCGAGCCTCACGCCCGGGCACATGTGGATGACGCTCTTGGATGGTCGCCATGTGAGCTCGGACGTCGCGGTCGTCGACGGCGAGCCGCGCTGGTGGCGCCACGCGACGGGAGAGCCCGGCGGGGAAGGCACCTTCGATCATTGGACCGTGCACGCCGCGCACGATCCCGGCATCGAGGCGTATTGCGGCTCGTGGATCCGCCAGCATCTCAAGGGCTACACCGGCATCCTCAACACCGAGACCATCGGCGGTCGCATGATCGAGGTGCATCTGCGCATGAGCGATCAATGGCCGGACCTCTATGGGGCCGGCTGGGTCGATGCGCTCGTACGCCTCTACCAGGAGCGGCGCTGGGACTTCGCCGATCGAGACCGGCGCGACGGATACAGCGTGGTGCTGTTCGGGCCGCATGGTCCGCGCTATCGCCATCCGCCGCCCGCGCTCGTGGCGCAGGTGCGGCGCCTGCCTGGCGTCTCGAGCGTGCAGATTACCTTTCACGAGGACAAGGAGCCCGAGCGCCACGCCATGCCGCCCGGCGGCTTTCGACTCGCCGTCGTCAACGCCTTTGACCTGCAAGCCGGCCGCGCCGGGCGCGAGATGCTGCGGACGCATTTCCTCGCCCGCGCGGCGTGATCGTCGCAACGCTGCAGCTGCGGCAAACGCGCCAGCGGGCGCCATGCTTCGCTTTGCCATCTGCGGCTGCTACAAGGACGCCCTACCAAGCGAGGGAGCACCATGAAAATCGTCGGTTTCGAAGCCAACGCCGCGCTGCATCTCGGCGTGATCGAGGGCGATCAGGTCATCGATCTGCAGGCGGTCGACAAGGCCATACCCGGCGATCTGGGCGAATGCCTGCGCCGCAACAACGGCGAGCTGTCCGCGCTCATGGATGCGGCCAAGCGCGCGCCCGCGAGCGCGCGCCGCCCGCTCAAGGGCCTGGCCTACGGTTTGCCGGTGGCGGCGCCGGGCAAAGTGATCTGCCTCGGCCTCAACTATCTCGATCATGTCAAGGAAGGCTCGCAGCGCGACAACATCCCGAAATTCCCGACCATCTT